>NZ_DATJJF010000177.1:0-13597 GCF_035492435.1 Trinickia sp. | reverse complement strand
TGCGATGCTGCCGATCTTTGCCCTGCGCTTTATCGCAATGCAGGCGGCTGAACATTTCGCGTTTGTGGGCGCTGCGGCGGTGCGTACGCAATTGCGCGCGCAGTTATTGCGAAAAATGCAATCGCTCGGCCCCGCGTGGCTGCAGCGCGAATCGAGTGGCGCATTATCGAGTCATCTGGTTGCGGGTATCGAAGCGCTCGAAGGCTACTACGCGCGTTGGTTGCCGAACCGCGCATTGACCGCGCTGTTGCCGTTTGCGATTCTCATCGTTGTTTTTCCTGTCGATTGGGTTTCGGGTCTCGTACTGGTGCTGACTGCACCGCTCATTCCCGTCTTCATGATCCTGCTCGGCAAGGACGCCGTTGAGGCCAATCAGCGGCAATGGCGCCGGCTTGCTCGGCTCAGCGCGCGGTTTCTCGATACGCTCTCCGGCCTTACGACGCTCAAGCTCTTCAATGCGAGCCGCCGTGAAGCCGAGATCGTCGCGCGCGTCTCGGACGCCTACCGGCAAAGCACAATGCAGGTGCTGCGCATCGCCTTTCTGTCGTCGGTGGCGCTCGAGTTCCTTTCCACGATCAGCATTGCCGTGGTTGCCGTGCTGATCGGCTTCAATCTGTTGTACGGCAAGATGCATTTTCAGCCGGCATTTTTCGTGTTGCTGCTTGCGCCGGAATTCTATTTGCCGCTGCGCACGCTCGGCACGCATTACCACGCGCGTATGGAAGCCATTGGCGCGGCCGAGCGCATCGTCGATATTCTCTCCATCTCGGAGCAAGCGCACGCTCGCGGCGGCGAGCCACTTGCGAAGGCGTCCGGCTATGGCATTCGATTCGAGGGTGTTTCGTTTGCCTACGGTGAAGGCCGGCCGGCCCTCGAAGCACTGAGCTTTGCGGCCGAGCCGGGGCGCATCACGGCACTGGTTGGCTCAAGCGGTGCCGGCAAGAGTACTGCGCTGAGTTTGTTGCTCGGTTTCGTGCGCCACGATGCAGGCGAAGTGTGGGTCAACGATCAACGGCTCGCTGCGATCGACGAAAAGAGTTGGCTCGCGAGTGTCGCGTGGGTTCCGCAGCGTGCGCACGTCTTCGTCGGCACGGTCCTGGATAATCTGTTGATCGCACGGCCCGATGCGACGATGTCGATGGTGCGCGAGGCGGCTCGGCTCGCAGGAGCCGATGCATTTGTGATGGCGCTCGAGCACGGCTACGACACACCGTTAGGCGAGCGCGGCGCCGGCCTCTCCGGCGGTCAGATTCAGCGACTCGCGCTCGCGCGCGCTTTTCTCAAGGACGCACCCGTCGTGCTTCTCGATGAACCCACCGCGCACCTGGATGCCCAGAACCAGGAGGAGATTCATCGCACGCTGCGTCGTCTCGCGCACGGCCGCACCGTGCTGCTCGTCGCCCATCGGCCGGCAACGGCGCGGCTTGCGGATAGCATCGTCGTGCTCGATCAGGGACGCGTTGCCGATGCAGGCTCACATGAAACGCTCTGCGCGCGTAGCGAACTGTATGGGCGTTTGATTGGCGCTCACAGCGCCGATGCATCCGATTTCTCGTTTCCTTCCACGTGAATCATATGGACTCGTCACGCGGTTTTCCCGATTCGCCCCAGACGACGGCGAGCCAAGCGCGCGCCGATCTCATTCGCCTCTTCATGCTGTTCCGCCCTTATTGGCGCTGGATGGCGCTGGGCGCAGGTGTTTCGCTTGTGACCTTGCTTGCGAACGTCGCCTTGATGGCCATCGCGGGCTGGTTCATCGCGTCGATGGCGTTGGCCGGCATCGCGCAGACGGTATTCGATTACTTCACGCCGTCCGCGGCGATTCGAGCGTGCGCCATCTTGCGTACGGCGGGCCGTTATGTCGAGCGGCTTGTGACGCACGAGGCCACGCTGCGCCTGCTCGCGCAACTGCGCGTCTGGTTCTATACAGGCATCGAACCGCTTGCGCCGGCGCGGTTGTCGGCCTTGCGTGGGGCGGATCTGCTCGGTCGCATTCAAGCCGATATCGATAGCCTCAATCACGTGTATCTGCGGGTGTTCGTGCCGGTTGCCGTCGCAGCGGTGGGCTCGCTTGTCATTCTCGCGGCGGCAGCCGTATTCAGCGCGTCGGCCGCGCTCGTCTTGTTGGTTTTTCTGCTGCTTGCCGGCGTAGCGTTGCCTGCGTTCCTGCTTCGGCGTGCCGACGCGCCCTCGCGCGCCGGCGTTGCGTTGCGCGCGCAAATGCGCGAGACAATCGTCGATAGCCTGCACGGGCTTGGCGAGTTGCGCGTCTATGGTGCTCAGGAGTCCTACGCAAATCGCGTCGATCAACTCTCGGATCGCCTTGTGGCGGTGCAATCGACAGTGAGTCGGCTCAACGGCTTTTCGCAAGGCGCGCTCATGGTGTCGGCATCGCTGGCCATGTGGTGCACACTCTGGGTGACAATTCCTCGGATCAGTGATGGCACGTTGCCGCGTGCGGACCTCGCGATGCTCGCACTGCTTGCGCTGGCGAGTTTCGAAGCGGTGCTGCCGTTGCCGCTTGCCATGCAGATGCTCGGTGAGAGCCTCGCCGCCGCACGGCGTATCTTTGCGCTCGTGGACGCGCAGCCGGCCGTGGCAGATCCGCACCGAAGCGTCCGTTTGCCGTCTCATGGCGATGTCTCGTTGCGTGACGTATGCATGCGCTATCGTGATGAGGGGCCGTTGGCGCTCGACCATGTTTCGCTCGATTTGCCGGCCGGGGGGCGTATCGCCCTTGTGGGGGAGAGCGGGGCGGGTAAGAGCAGCATCGTTAGTGTGTTGCTGCGGTTTTGGGACTATCAAGCGGGCAGCATTCAACTTGGCGGCGTCGAGTTACGTGACTTGGCGGGCGAGGACGTGCGAGCACGCATCGCAGTAGTGGCCCAAGACACCTATCTTTTCAATGCGACGATTCGCGAGAACCTGTTGCTCGCACGTCCCGATGCGGATCAGGCGATGCTCGAGTCGGCTTGCAGAAATGCTCAGCTGCACGATTTCATCGCGAGCCTGCCGCAAGGCTACGACACCGAGCTAGGCGAGGCAGGCGTAGGGCTTTCGGGTGGCCAGGCGCGGCGGCTGGCCATTGCTCGCGCGCTTTTGCTCGATGCGCCAGTCCTCATTCTCGACGAGCCGACTGAAGGCCTCGATACGGTCACCGAGCAGGCCTTGCTGCAAGCGGTGATGCGGCTCATGGAAGGCCGCAGTGTACTGATTGTCACGCACCGGCTGTCCGCGTTGACCGATCTCGTCGATGAGGTACTCGTGATGCAAGGCGGCCGCATTGTTCAACGCGCACGGACGCCCGCGCTGCCCACGGCCGGCGGTGGCGCCTCCGGCGAACCGCAGCAAACAAGCACGACTTGATCGTTCACTCGTCGAGGCCCGACGCTTGATTACCAATCCATTGGACTGAGCGGCAAGGCCGCGCGGCGGCGGGCAAGAGTCAGTCCAGTCGATCTGCTACAGCGGTCGATCGGGCACAGGCGGCCCCTTTATGGGGGCGCAAGCCATACGAGGTCACGTAATAGTGGCGGAGCGCCCACTTTGGCGAGCGGACCGGCTGGCGCACAATAATCATCGGGACTCCTAAGTATCTGCGCAGCGAGTGCCGACACAGCACGCTCTTTGGTGCCACGCCCAGTGAGATTTCGGCGGAGTAGGAATAAGTTGACGCAATAATCCGCCATTACGCAGACATTTCCTGGATTTTCCTGACTACAAGCGGGACTGCGGCGACGGTGAACGAGTGCAAAATACGGGAACAACCCTGCGCTTTCATAGGAATGATGAACGTCAACGCGCTCACCGCGGTATGCCGTCCGCTGGACCGCTTGTGCAGCATAGTGCTGCAGCTTTTTGCGATTGTTGCGACCTCGCTGCCGATCGCGGCGCAGCGGCGTCGCGATTATTGTGCCGGCGCCGCGCCGGCCGACAAAATCCTGCCGGCTATAGCAGGTAGTCGTAGCGTCTGCTTCGCGCAAGCCGAACGCCACCTCGATGCGGGGTGCAAGCTGTGACAGCGATCGCCGAAACGGCGGAGGTCGTGCAAACTGCGCCGGCATCCGTGCTCATCGTCGATGACGCGCCCGCCAATTTGAGCGGGGTGGTCGAGAGTCTCGTCGCGCGCGGGCTTCGTGTTTTCCTCGCCTTGGATGGCACCGAGGCCGTCCAGCGCGCGCGCCGTGCTCAGCCGGAACTCATTCTCCTGAACGTCAATATGCCGGGAATGGACGGGTTCGAGATTTGCCGCCAACTGAAGGCGGACGCACGCACGCGCGATATTCCCGTCATCTTCATGACCGTGGCCGATGACATCGAGCGTATCAGCGAGGGCTTTGAGTTTGGTGGCGTGGATTACGTGACGAAGCCCGTGCGCATCGATGAAGTGATGGCGCGCATCAAAGTCCATCTGGCCATCCGTGCACTGCACTGGACGCTCATCGAAAAGAACCGGAGGCTCGAGAACGAGGTGACCGAGCGCAAGCGCATCGAGCAGCAGCTACTCGAGTCGCGCGAGCAGTTGAGGCAACTGGGCGGACATTTGGAGGCGGCGCGTGAAGAGGAAAGAAGGCGTATCGCGCTCGAGATCCACGACGAGCTCGGCCAATTGCTGACCGCCCTCAAAATGAACGTGTCGCTGCTGATGATGCGGCTGACGAGTTCGTCAGATCTTCTTAAGAAAGTGACCGAGATGCGCGAACTCGTTGAGAGGACCATTTTGATGGTGCGCAACGTGACGAATCACCTGCGGCCCGCCGCGCTCAACTTTGGTCTCGTTTCCGCACTCGAATGGTTGGCGGAAGATTTCGGCAAGCGAACAGGTATTGCTTGCAAGGTTTTGATGAATGCTTCTGAGCCTGTGTTGTCGGACGCGCACGCCACTGCGGTCTTTCGCGTCGTGCAAGAATCGCTCACCAATGTTGCGCGCCACGCCTATGCGACGCGTGTGCACGTCAGCATGACGAAAAGCGATGCTGGATTCGATCTGCATGTGAGCGACAATGGTTGCGGCTTCGATCCTGCCGGCGCCGGCAAGCGCGATTCATATGGCTTGCTCAGCATGAGCGAGCGCGCCCGGCTGATCGGCGCGTCGTTACAGATCGACAGCGCGCCGGGGACGGGCACCGTCATTTCGATCAGCGTACCCCTCAACAGCGCCCATTGCGGAAAGAAAGATGATCCGAATTTTGATCGCCGATGATCATGCCGTTGTTCGCAGCGGATTGAAGCAGATCGTGGCGACGGCGCCGGACACCGTCGTCGTGGACGAAGCGGTGAGCGGAGCCGATGTGCTCGCGAAGTTGCGCACCAACGAGGTTGACCTGCTGACACTCGACATGACGATGCCGGGCATTTCCGGTGTCGACTTGATTCGCCGTGTGCACGCCGAATTCCCGGGCATGCCGATTTTGATTCTCAGCATTCACAACGAGGCGCAGGTCGTCTCCCGCGCGTTGCGTGCCGGCGCCGCAGGTTACGTGACGAAGGACAGCGATCCGGAAATTCTGCTCGCGGCCGTTCATAAGCTGGCAGCGGGCGGCCGGTTCATCGATCCCAAGCTCGTCGATGCCATCGTATTCGAGCGTCATTCGGGCGATATGCCACCCCATGAGATTCTCTCCGATCGCGAATTCGAGGTGCTGCGGCTGCTGGCGGCGGGTCGGAGCATCAACGATATCGCCGATGCTTTTGCGCTGAGCGCCAAGACGATCAGTACGCATAAGCGGCGGCTGATGCAAAAGTTAGGACTCAGTAATAATGCCGAACTGATCCGATATTCGATCCGTCACGGGCTTGTCGCCGAGTAGTCGCGCGCAGATTTACGCTGACCGGCAACACGTGGCCGCTTCTAATGAACCTTGCCGAAGGTGGCCGTCGCGCCTTCGCCGGGAGTCAGTCCGACACGAAAGTAGCCCTCCAGCCGCTCGGCGGTCGCATTGTCGAGCTCGTAATCCGGCTCGATGTGCCCATCGCTCAACGCGAAGTGATACCAGGCGGTGAGCCACTGGCGCAGTGCGGTCTCTTCGGGTTTGATGCCCCATACAGCGTGATCGACTGAGGATGTGTTCATGTCGGCTCTCCCGTTTGTCAAGGGCTGATCGTGTGGCGCGTTTGCGGCGACCAGCGGCGACGGCTTTGCGGTGTCGGCCCGTCGCTCGAGGTTTTATCCTACGCGCACCCCCCCGGATTCTTCGATAGGAAGACGCGGATTGTAGAGTAGGGATGCGTTGCCTCTCATGTAGGGATTTCCTGCCGGTGTATCGCGATCCTGCGTCGAGTTTTGCGCGCCCCCATTTGCGCGCCAATCCGCGTGAGTTCTCCCAGGAGGGGACGACGCCGGGATGAGCAAGCTCTTGAAGCTTTTACTGAAATAGGTCCAAGGGTATGGAGAAGGGTAGGCAGTGCACTGTCACTGATATTGGACGATAGGTCAACAAGGCGAAATGTCCACTACGCGCTCAGACGATGAGTGATATCGCAGCCGATGAACCAAGAGGTCGACAATCGGTTTTGCCCAGCGCTTTGTTTTTCCCTCCGTTCCCGTCCTATTTCAATTGAGTTGGTTCATGCAAAAAGCATCTCGATGCGATCGTGCATCGATGCGGCGCAGCATGTTTACGTCGCCTTGCTGCAAGCACTTCAACGCGTAGAGACGGTGCCTCTTCTTTGGTCGTTTCCGCACTGCAACGGTTGATCTCGGAATGCATTTCGCCCAGTGGACGCTTGTTCTAGCCCTGTATCTGCCTACATGAGAGCTCCGTAGTGAAGGCGGATAGATGCTGCGCGATGACCGGTGGGGAACGTCTTAGGTGAGTACCGTGATGACACTGGCCAGGTCAGAGGTTACTAAGCATGAAAACGCGGCTGGAGACGCCTGCATTGCACAGGCAACTGATGGAATACGACGAACGGTTGGGGTATCGGTTCGCACCCAGCCTCAGGGTCAGAATCCCTCACGAAGGTGGAGGATATCTCGTCAAAACGAATCGCGACGGCTTCCGTAGTGATCACGCTTTCACCCTGAAGAGAAACCGCGGACAACGCCTGCTTTTATTCGGCGATTCCTACACGGCTGGCGATGGCGTAAGCAACGGAAAACGATATTCGGACATCCTTGAGCAGTGCCTGGAAGATACGGAAATATTGAACTTCGGCTTGAGCGGCAGTGGGACCGATCAACAGTATCTGGTCTATCGTCAATATGCCGATATGCTTGAGTACGATGCTGTTGTCATTGGCGTTCTGGTCGAGAACATTCGACGCAATACCGTTGTCTATCGCGAGTGGTCCGGCCGCTCGGGCGGATCGATCTGCGTCCCCAAGCCTTGGTTCGAATTGTCGTCCAACGGCGAATTGACCTTGAACGGCGTGCCCGTTCGCCCTCCCTACGAGATGCCGCAAGATCTCAATGCGCGCTCCGCCAAAGAAGCCGTGATGCGCAGTGCGCGGCGCATGATCAACAGCCTGGGCCCGAATTTCAAGGATTGGTTCCAGCGCGTCACACGATTTCAGCCGCTGCCGGAGTACAACTCGGCGGACGACTACGGCTGGCGATTGATGCGGGCGATTCTCACCAAGTGGGTTGCCGAAATCCGGGTGCCGCTTGTGATCGCAGTGATTCCCGTTTATCAGTATGTCGAGGAAACCGCAGCCTACAAGAACGTTCGAGCGCGCTTCGATGAACTTGCCCGCGCAAGCGGCGCGCTCGTTTATCACGTCGTGGACGATATGTTGCCGTATCCGCGTGAGGTGAGGCGTTCATTTCGCTTTCGGGGGGACTGCCATTTCACTCCGCTGGGTCACAAGGTGGTTGGGGAGGCCATGGCAAAGATCGTTGCTCCGCTGATGAGCAACGATGCGGCGAGAAGTCGCCGTATGCAGTCTGTCGCCTCGAGCGACACGCAACCGGGAGGCGGGGAAGGCCTGTCGGGGATGAACTATCCCATTCAGCCTCAGGCGTGAGTCCGCTATGAATGCTCTCGAGATGGCCGGTGCAGGAAACGCCGAATGGGCAATTGTCGATACGCTTTACTTCGATGCCGCTGTACATAGTTTCGTTATGGCCGACATCGAAATCGACGGATCGCGCATTGGGGCAATCCTTCCCCCGGCAACTTCAAAGCGCAAAATCAGGCTACGCGGCGAGAGGAGCATCTGTCTGCCTGGTTTCATCGATCCCGATGTAGGCCCG
Organism: Trinickia sp.; assembly: GCF_035492435.1. GTDB lineage: Bacteria > Pseudomonadota > Gammaproteobacteria > Burkholderiales > Burkholderiaceae > Trinickia. The sequence continues at coordinate 5,403 of NZ_DATJJF010000177.1, read as the reverse complement.
ATCGACGCAGGCTGGGGCGCGCTTTGTCGAAATCTCGTCCTGAGCGGCATCACTACCGCGGGTACGTTTTGCGCAACGCATGTCGACTTGGAGCGCGTTGGCAGCACGGAAGGCATACGTCGTTTTTGCTACGTAGAGTGGGGAGAGCAAGACCCATGCGGTGGAATGTCCGATACCGGACAGGCTGCATGCGAAGGTTTTGAGCGTGCTGCGCGTACCGTGAACTCGGGCCGCTGCGAACTCTTTCCCGCGATTGTTCCGGGCAAGACGTGGTCGGCGGCGACGCTGCTTGCTGCAGCGAAAGCAGCCGATCGGCTGCGCAGGCGCCTTTGCATCAAGCTTTGTGCGAACGAAGCCGACGCGCAGGCATATAGGGAAACGCGCTTCTGTACCGAGCTGGGGTTGCTCGCTTACTTGTCGTTATTGGCGAATACGACGATCTTCAATCTTTCGCAGATTTCACGCTCCGATACCCATTTGCTCGACGATTCGAGAGCGAACTTGATCTGCGCTCCAGGCGCGGTGAGCGAATGGTTGATGGGGCGGGCTTATGCGCCGTTGTCGGTCTGCGGTGGCGAAATCGGATTTTCGAGTTACGCAAACATTTTCGGGGACGCGGATCGGTTTGCCTCATTGCTCTCGTTTTCGATGGCGCTAATCAAGAAGTCGTGCGAGGTCGACGCAGGCAATCTCGTTGCCGATGCGCTGACACGATCGGCCGCCATGGCACTGGGGATCGAAGATCTCGGGATGATCGCGGCGAATATGAAAGCCGACCTTTGCATTTTCGATCGCCCCTGCGAAGTAAGCGAAAAAAGCAACAGTCTGGATTTGCTCAATCTCGTAGCGAGCCAAAAACCACGACATGTTTTGGTGGATGGCACACCCGTGGTGATCGAGGGGGCTTGCGTGCACGAAATGGTCGAAAGTTGACTCGTGGGCCGTACGTTGCATTGGAAGCAATGACGGCATGGGTGAGGATCGGCGTGCTTATGGGCGCCTAGGTAGGGGAAAAAAGATGACACGATACGTGCTTGGCGTTTCAGCGTTCTACCACGATTCGGCAGCGGCAATCTTGAAGGACGGCGAGATCGTTGCAGCCGCGCAAGAGGAACGGTTCAGCAGAAAGAAGCACGACCCCAGGTTTCCACGCGGGGCGATCAACTACTGCCTCGAAGAGGCCGGCATCGATGGCGGCGACCTTTCGGCAATCGCCTTCTACGATGACCCTGCGCTCACGGCCGATCGCATCATTCGATCGGCAATCGCGTGCGCGCCCGAATCCGCCGCCATGTTTGTGCAGGCGGTGAAGTCGTTTTTCGCGGTCAAACCGTATTTCAGAGAGCAGATCAGCGAAATGCTGAACTGTGACGTACCGATCTACTTTTGCCGGCATCACTATTCCCACGCTGCATCCGCCTTTTACCCGTCGCCTTTCGAGGAAGCGGCGATTCTGTGCGTCGACGGTGTCGGCGAGTGGGCTACGACAAGTCTCGCATTGGGGCACGGACGTGACATCGAGATGTTGCAAGAGATCCGTTACCCCCATTCGCTCGGGCTTCTGTACAGCGCATTTACCTACTTTTGCGGATTCAAGGTCAACAGCGGCGAATATAAGCTGATGGGCCTCGCGCCTTACGGTCGGCCCATTTATGCCGATCGGATCAAGTCTCACTTGATCGACGTCAGGCCCGACGGCTCATTTCGCCTCCATCTCGATTGTTTTGATTACCACCAGGGCGGCGCGTTGATCAACGCGAAATTTTGCCAACTGTTCGACGGCCCCCCGCGCCAGCCCGAGTCGCGTATCACCCGCAGAGAGATGGATTTGGCCGCCTCGATCCAGGCGGTGACCGAGGAGGTGATGCTGAAGCTGTCCCGTCATTTGCGCGCGTTGACGGGGGCGTCGAATCTATGCCTTGCAGGTGGCGTGGCGCTGAACTGTGTGGCGAACGGAAAGATATTGCGCGAGCAAATCTTTGACCATCTCTGGATACAGCCGGCGGCGGGCGATGCGGGGGGGGCGATCGGGGCGGCGTATCTTGCCGACTATCAAATGCTCGGCGGCGCGCGGCCGAATCGCTCGGCCAATGCCGATGCTCAGAGGGGCAGTCTTCTCGGCCCGCAGTACAGCGAGGACGAGGTGCTCTCGTTTCTGCGCAGATCGAACGCGGTCTATCACCGTCTTGAGGACGAAGCGGCAGGGGCCAATGAGATTGCCCAACTGCTCTCAGACGAAAAGATTGTGGCGATGTTTTCCGGCCGGATGGAATTTGGGCCGAGAGCACTGGGTGCACGTTCGATTCTGGGCGACGCGCGCAGTCCTTCGACGCAATCCCGAATGAACCTCAAAATCAAGTTTCGAGAGTCGTTCAGGCCATTCGCGCCGATCGTGCTCGGCAATCGCGCTTCAGCGTACTTCGAACTCGATGCAGACAGCCCTTATATGCTGATCGTTGCACCCGTGCGCGAGGTTCATCGCCGCGAGCCAGAGGCAGCAGCGGATCAGGAAGACATGCTTCAGATCGTCAACGCGGTGCGCAGCACGGTGCCCGCGATTACGCACGTCGACTACAGCGCTCGCATCCAAACCGTCGAAGAGGAGGTGAATCCGAGGGTACATGCGGTGTTGAAAGCGTTTGAATCGCTGACGGGCTGCCCTTTACTCGTCAACACCTCATTCAACGTTCGTGGAGAGCCGATCGTCTGTACGCCGGAGGATGCTTACCGTTGTTTCATGAGAACGGAGATCGACGCACTCGTCTTGGGCGATTACATCTTGTACCGCGACGAGCAGCCAGTGGTAGAGGCCGATGAATCTTGGAAAAAGGAGTACGAACTTGACTGACGCCGAATTGAAAAAATTCTTCCTGTCGCAGCTCGCGCGGGCGAAGCCGCAAGTGAGCGCATTCATTCCGACGGCCCCGGATGCGTCGGTCGCATCTTACTTTGTGGATGTGATTGCGCCTGAAGCGATTGTGCGCGAGCAGGACATGATCGCTTCGCTCGTCGATATCTGGCGTAACGAGGGGCTCGACAAACTAGTTGCGCTCGAGCCCCAACTTCGCAAGATGGCAAGGGCGTTGCGCGCACCGAAGGCGCAGAGCGAGTCGGTATCGGGCTTCATCTATCCGATGTACTGACGAGCAAAAACGCCCGCGATGAATCCTCGACGTGTGCGCACGTATTTGCGTCGCACGCGTCGTGAGGATTCGATCGATGTATATCGACGCTCAGGGAATCAACCAAAGCGCGGCGGCGTAAATGATGAGCGAAACGACAAAGGTCACTGCCGTGTAGCCCATTACGCGCTGAATCTTGATGCCTGCAATGGCGACCACCGGCACGGCCCAAAACGGCTGCAGCATGTTCGAAACATTTTCGGCCATGGCGACGGCCATTGCGGTATGCGGCAGCGATGCATGCAAGCTGAGCGCGGCGGGCAGCACGAACGGCCCTTGCACGGCCCAGTGACCGCCCGCGCTGGGAATGAGCAGCGTAATGATGAGCGAGCTCAGATAGCTCCAAAGCGGCAGCGAGGCAGGCGTCGCAATGGTGACGAACGTTTGCGCGATTGTCGAAGCTAGCCCTGTGCCGATCATGATGCCCATGATGCCGCCATAAATCGGATATTGCAGCAGCATGGAGCCCGTCTGGCGCGCGGCACGCCGGATCGCGTCTGCATAGGCAATCGGTGAGCGCTGTAGCGCGAGCCCCACGAGCAAGAAAATGAGGATCGTCGTGTTGATGTCGAGCTCGAAGCCTTTCTTGTACCACGTCGTTCCGAGGTAACCGCAACCCAGGGCGAGCAGCAGCAAGGTGCCGAGCACTGAGCGCTCAGCGCGCGCGGCGAACGAGGTGGCGGGTGCCTGGCGCGTATGCGCGTCTGCTTCGGCCGCGGGCGGCGGCTCATCGCTCGTGAACGAGACGACGTCTTCAGGCTTCGGATGCATGCGCACAAAAATGAACGCCATCACGACCACGACAAGCACTGTCGGCACGTACACGAACGGCGCAAATATCGTTTGGCTGAGGCTGACGACCTGGCCTGTCGCCTTTTCGACGAGATTAAGTGCATTGCCGTGCGAGGCTTGAGATAGCGCAATCGAGCTCGACAGGCCGCTATTGCAGACGGACCACGCCGAATAGCTACCCGCGACGAGCCAGGCGAAGTCGATCTTGACGCGGCGCGCGATTTCGCGCGCGAGCAACGCACCGACTACGAGACCGAGGCCCCAAGTGAGCCACGCCCAGAGCCCAACGACGGGAAAGACAAGCAACGCCGCTCGTCCTGGCGTGCGCACGGCCGACGCCAGCGCGCGCAGCGCGCGCTGCACGACGGGCGCATCGGCAATGGCATAGCCGGTGGCGAGAATGAGGATCATCTGCAGCGCGAAACCGAGAATCTTGAACGTCCCTTCGTACCAGGAGTCAAGGATCGTTTCGATGGAGTTCTTTGGCGCGAGCCCGAGGGCCAGCAGGATAACGACGAACGTCAGTCCTAGCGAAAGGACGAACGGGTCAGGCATCAGTCGTTCGAAGGCATAGACGAGGCCGGCGACGACGCCACGCCGTGGCGCGGCATCCGCTTTGAGAGAGTTTTGCTTCATGTCTCCGTTTTCCAGTTATTGCTTGTGCGCCCGCAGCAGCAAGCGGCGCATGGCTTATTGGGTCGCGGTATATGCAGTTTCCGCGTTTTCGTTTTGGATGCGGCGGGTGAAAAGCCGCGCTTGGCCGCCTCGCACGTCGCACAAACGACGATAGCCGCTCGACTAAATGCGTAAGTCGAGCGGGAGCCCCGTGGCCGAAACGATGCGTGTTCGTTAGTCGAACGACGATTCATTGTCCGGCGCTCAATTTAGGTGTTTGTCAGGCGCGGCGTCAATTAGGGGGAGGCAAATTCGGTTCGGTGATCGGACAATTTACGTCAGTCGATTTGCAAAGGCCGTGGCATGGGGGGCAAGCGAAGCGAGTTGTGGGGAGCGTGCGACATGGGACACCATTGCGCAACAGTCCTACGTCATATCTAGCGGCCATTGCCGCCCATACCCCTGCCGCGCGCTCGCACCAGTGAGTTCGTGCGCGCTCGAGCATTGGATGTGATCTTGGCGCTTTCGGGCGCGGTTGAAAGATAGATCGGGCCTAAGCAGCGATTGTGGGCATGGAGGGGCGCTAAGCGGCACAATGGCGCGTGGCTTCGGGTTCAAGCACCGGCCGCCCGGACTCGGCGCCGGCAATGGGTCGGGTCACTTCATGCTGACCTCGACCAACGTCTACACATCGCCACTGAAACTGGAACAGCAATGACAGCCTACTCGCCGAGCGCGCCGACGCGCGCTGAAGTCGATGCCCTTGCCGGCGCGACGATTCTCGAATTCGGCACCGATTGGTGCGGCTACTGTC
>NZ_DATJJF010000176.1:0-13165 GCF_035492435.1 Trinickia sp. | reverse complement strand
CAACCGCTTGCCCGTCGCATGAAAAATGGCATTGGCGATGGCGGGCGCCGCGCCCACCAACGCGACCTCGCCTATCCCCTTTGCACCGAGCACATTGACGTGAGGATCGTGCTCGTCGACAAAGTGCACTTCGATGTTTCCGATATCCAGATTGACCGGCAACAAGTAATCCGCCAGATGCGCGTTAACCGGCCGACCGTCGCGCGCGTCGAGCACCGTGGATTCCATCAGCGCCATCCCTATGCCGCCGATCATTCCGCCGATACATTGGCTCCGTGCAAGACGCGGGTTGATGATGCGCCCTGCGCCATAGGCGCCGACCATTCGACGCACAGCAATCGTGCAAACATCCGGATCGACAGCGACCTCGACAAACACCGCCCCGTACGCCGCCATCGAGAATTTTTCCGCTACGGATGGGTCACGCGATCCGGTAGCAGTGGCCTCGACAGGCTGACCGCCCAGTTGCGACAACAACTCGCGATAACCGAGGCCGGAAGCACCCTGCCCGCGACGGCGCAGCTTGCCCTCATGCCATTCCAGTTCGTCCGGCTGCGCGCCGGATAGCTCAGGGTGCGAGCCGGCAGCCAACCGCGCGGCAATCTCGGCCTGCAAGGCCTCACACGCGGCGTACACCGCGGAACCGACCGATGCCATCGTCATCGAACCGCCATGGGGTGGCGTCCGAGGATAATTGGAGTCTCCCAAGCGAATCTTGACTTCGGTCATCGGCACACCAAGCACTTGCGCGGCCACCTGTGTGATCGAGGTATAAGTTCCCGGCCCCATGTCGCTGGCCGCGGCCTCGACCTCAAACGTTCCGTCAGCCACGAGCCTGGCGCGCGCATCAGCAGGGATATACCAGACCGGGTAGACCGCCGATGCCATTCCCCAGCCAAGCAGCAACCGTCCATCGCGCATCGACCTCGGTTGGAATGATCGCTTCGACCAGCCGAACTGGGCCGCCCCCGCCTCGTAGCACTGCAGCAGCGAACGGCTCGAAAACGGCAGGTTCGCGCCTTCATCGATCCGCGGTTCATTGCGGCGACGCAGCTCAAGTGGGTCTAGATTGAGCGCGTACGCCAATTCGTCCATGGCGGACTCGAGTGCGAACATGCCGCTTGCCTCACCGGGCGCACGCATGTGTGTCGGCGTTCCCGTGTCCAGCGGGATAAGCCGGTATTGGACGCGAACGTTGGGACACGAGTACAGATAGGGCGTTGCAGTGATCAGCGCTTCAGTGAACTGTTCATAGCGGCTGGTCTCAGCGGCGCCCTCGTGTATCACGCGCGTGAGCTTTCCATCCGGCGTCGCACTCAATGCGACTCTCTGCACGCTGCGAGGCCGGTGTCCTGTCGTGTGGAACGTCTGGCGCCGCGACAAGACGAGCTTCACCGGCCGATCCACCATTCTGGCTGCCATTGCGGCGAGCGTCACATGCGGCCATGTCCTCAGGCTGGTTCCGAACGCTCCGCCAACAAATGGGCAAATCACTCGGACTTGTTCGGGCCGCAATCCGAAAACAGCCGCGATCTCCAGCCGCTCGTTCGCCACGAACTGACTCTTGCTCCACAACGTGAGCTCGCCGCCGTTCCAGGCGGCAACCGTCGCGTGGAGTTCGATCGGCGTATGGTTTTCTCGAGCGATGCCGTACGACGCATCGATTGAGACGGCGTCGGCGGCAGGTGGTCGATCCGGATCGCCGCGCGAACGGTCGGCACCTTCCACACGGAGCGCATCAGGAACAATCTTCACGGACCTTGCATCGTGAACATCGACGTTAGGCGTCTTCGCCTCGTAGCTGATCGAGAGCGCCATGGCGCCGCGCTCTGCCTGATCCAGCGTTTGCGCCACCACAACGGCGACCGGTTGACCGAATAATTGAACTTGGTCGTCCTGCAGCACGTGAAGACGTTCGCCGACGCCCGGGTCGATGAGGCCCCTATGAGGCCGGTAAGCCAAGCGCGGCGCATTCAGGTGGCTAATAACGGCCAGTACACCCGGAAGCGCCAGGACCGGCGCGGTATCGACAGCCGTGACCCGCCCAAGACCGATACTCGCGCCCACGATAACGGCATAAGCCTGATCCGGCTGATTGAAGTCGGCTGCGTAGAGCGCCTTACCCGTAACTTTCGCGGGGCCGTCGACGCGTTTTTCGGCAACTGAAATCGACCTGTTCATGGGAGGACCTCACTGGCCATTTCAAGCGTGCGTGTTACCGTCCGCCTCAGCAATTCAATCTTGTATCGATTGCCCGAGAGTGGCACTGCGCCGTCTGTAGCCGCGAGTCCTGCTGCCTCGAAGGCGCCGCGAACAGGCTTCTGCCCCACAAGCTTCTGTTCGCTCGCACGCATGCGCCAGGGCCGGGTTCCCACGCCGCCGCACGCGATGCGCGCACTGCGAATGGTGCCATCCACGATATCGAGCGCCGCGGCGGCAGAGACAAGCGCAAACTCGTAGGAAGCACGGTCGCGTACTTTCAGATAGCGGGCACGCCGCGCATAAGCGCCTGCCGGCACGCGGATGTCGATAATCAACTCGCTCGGCAACAGCGTATGTTCAAGATGGGGCGTGGTCCCGGGCAGCCGATACAAATCCTCCACCGGAAAGCTACGCTCGCCACCGGCACCGCGTACCCGCATCGTTGCGTCGAGCGCTACGAGTGCCACCGCAACGTCCGATGGATGCGTTGCAACGCAGTGATCGCTACCGCCGAGAATCGCATGGCCGGTGTTGAGACCGTCGAGTGCGGAACAGCCCGTGCGGGGCGCACGCTTGTTGCACGGCGCGTCCAGCATGCGGAAATACGGACATCGGACCCGCTGCAGCAAATTGCCGCCCATCGACGCCATATTGCGCAGCTGAGGGGACGCCCCTTCGATCAGCGCTTCGGCAATCAGCGGTTGCAAACGGAGAACGACGTCATGAGCCGCCACATCGGCCATGCGCGCCAATGAGCCGATGACGAGATCCCCTCCGTCGTCGCGTACGTAATCCAGGGGTAGCGCATTGATATCCACGAGCTGTTCGGGCCGCTCGACCTCTTCGCGCATCAGATCGATGAGCGTCGTTCCTCCCGCGATATACCGGGCGCCAGATTGCGCGGCCGCAATGGCTTCATTTTCGCCGAGCGCGCGTTGCAGGGTGAAAGGGATCATGGCCTACCCCTGGCTGGCTGCGTCGGCAACGGCCCTCACGATGCCAGGGTAAGCGCCGCACCGACAAATATTCCCACTCATCCAAAAGCGGATTTCCTCGGGCGAACCCGCATGGCGCTCGGCAATACACGCGACACCGGACATGATCTGCCCCGCCGTGCAATAGCCGCACTGAAACCCTTCGTGTTCGATAAAGGCAGCCTGAAGCGGATGGAGTTCGCCGTCCTTCGCGAGACCTTCGATGGTGGTAATCGCGGCACCGTCGTGCATCGCTGCCAACGTCAGGCACGACACAATGCGCCGATCGTTCAACAACACCGTGCAGGCACCGCAAGCGCCCTGGTCGCATCCTTTCTTGGTCCCGGTCAGGCCAAGGTGTTCTCGCAGTACATCGAGCAATGACGCACGCGGATCGATAGTCACCGCACTGATGTCGCCATTGATTTTCAATCGGATTGTCACCGATCGGTCAGCACTCCCCCCTTGGCTGACTTGCGCAACATCGTCGCGCGCCGCTGGTTCGCCGCTGGAGGCCGGGCTTGCACCCGGTGCTTGACCTTCTGGATAGTCGGACGGGCTCATGGTGCCCCCCAGTACGTAGGACATGCGGGGAAAATACGATCGAATGATCGTGACGGACACCACAACTCAACGCGATTCGACTGCTGAATGGAAACCGTTTTTCAAGCAGCCACGCATCCCAAAATAGGCTTAGCGTCCGAAAGCTGCAATGCCGTTTTTTTGGTATTCCGTCTGAAAAGCCACCAGCCGGCTTCGCTCGCAAACACTCATCCCGCTTGCTGTAGCCGGTACCCCTTGAGATGGGGCTTGTGTTAGACGGGCGCTAAAAAGGCGCACAAATCGTGCGCCTGACGTCGGCAATGAACTTGTCGAGAATTTGAGAACCCGCTGAGCGCTGATTCAAACGGCCGTATAACGCCGGCACGTTCGGCGCCGTGCGTCATGGGATACAACCGTCCCATCAGTGCGCGCTTCGGCTAGCCGCCCCGCCCCCCACCATGGCCGCCTTGCCAGCCGCCACCGCCACCGTGCCAGCCTCCACCGCCACCGTGCCAACCACCACCGCCACCGTGCCAACCACCACCGTGCCAGCCGTGCCCACCGTGCCAGCCATTACCGCCGTGCCAGCCATTCCCACCGTGCCAGCCATTCCAGTATCCGAACCCGATGCCGACAGCGGGTGCTCCGTACGCGTAGTACCCCGGCCCGTAGTAACCGGGCGAGTAGTAACCCGGCGCGCCGTAGCCGTAGTCGTATCCGTAGGAGTTATACCCATAGGCGCCATACGGCGGCGCGGCGGGATCGACTACACAGCCCGCGAGCATTGCGATCAGCGCCAACGCAGCCATCGATCTGAACATGATCTTCCCCTTGATCTAATTTTTAGATGGACGAGCCCCAACCGGCGTTCAAAACTAAGTTGTGACGGCAGGTAACAACGGTAAGCGCAGTAAGAGTCCCATCAGTGAGTGGCCTTTAGCACGAGCCGCCCAGACTGCATTATCAGCCGCATAGTCATGCGAATTTTCTAAAATAGATCTGTGCAGCCGTTGCAAGGAGGTTACCGTGGCCGACTCGATGGAAAGCATAGTGACTGGCGTAATTGTGCTCGCATGCGCGGCAATCGCGATATCGCATTACCGCCGCGAGCGCCGCCGCGCACGATGGCTCAGCCGCTCGGACGGTCACCGCCTTTGGCACCGGATGAGACATTGGCATTAGGCGGATTGCTTGCACATGTTGGGGAAATCCATGTCACAACAGGGTATTCGCTGGCGGATGGCCAAGTACGAAGACTTCGAGATACACGTCACTACAGTCGTGAAGGGCCATGAGGACGAGACCGCGCAACAACGCGCGCCGATGCCCGGTGATCGCTACACGTTCATCGGCTACGTTTGCCATCCGGGCGCCGATCCGGATCTACCCGGCCACACAGTGGCATTCCACGCAGATGGCGAAGAGACGTATGCAAGTGCCGAGGCCGCGTGGGAGGAAGGCGTGCGCGCCGGGCGCTCCATCGTCGACGGCACGCATCCAGACCTCACCGTGCTGTCGCTCGTGACTAGCGGGTTTTGATCGACACCGGGCGCGTCGGGGCGGCTCGTCCCAGTCCACGTCGACGGCGTGGAAAGCTCGCCTGCAATGGGGCGATCGGCACCTCGTCGTCGGTGGGCACACTGGCCATGCCGGCCCGTGCGAAGCCCGGTCAGGCCGCTTGCTGCTGATACTGGATGCGGTGCAGATGGGCATACAGCCCATCCTGGCGCACCAGTTCATGGTGACTGCCCTGCTCGACGATGCGGCCGCTCTCCATGACCAGGATGCGATCGGCCCGCTCGATCGTCGACAGCCGGTGAGCGATGACGAGCGTCGTACGGCCTTGCATCAATGTCTCGAGCGCCGCCTGCACATGGCGCTCCGACTCGGAGTCGAGCGCCGACGTTGCCTCGTCCAGAATGAGGATCGGCGCATCCTTGTAGATTGCGCGCGCGATGGCGAGACGCTGGCGCTGGCCACCCGAAAGGCGCGTCCCATTACCGCCGATCGGTGTGTCGATCCCCTGTGGCATCGCGGCCACGGCGTCGGCGAGATTGGCCGCGCGCAACGCGGCTTCGACACGTTCGCGATCCGGCGTCTGCCCGTACGCGACGTTCGCCGCGACCGTATCGTTGAACAGCACGACATCCTGGCTCACCATGGCCATCTGGCTGCGCAAGTCGTGGATGTCGTACTCCTCGATCGGCACACCGTCGACCAGAATCGTCCCGCTCTTGCAATCGAAAAAGCGCGGCAGCAGGTTGACGAGCGTCGTCTTGCCGCTGCCCGAGGGCCCCGCGAGTGCAACCATTTCGCCGGGCGCGACCTTGAACGAAACGTTATCGAGAATCGAACGCTCACCCGGCATGTAGCTGAACGACACGTCGCGGAATTCGATTTCGCCGCGGGCGCTCGGCAGCTTGCGCGTGCCGCCGGTGGGTTCGACGGGCTCGTCAATGAGCCCGAAGATGAGTTCTGCCGCTGTCATGCCGCGCTGCAGCGGCTGATTCACGTCGATCAAATGCTTGAGCGGCGAGATCACGAGCAGCATGGACGTCACGAAAGCGACGAATCCCCCGACCGTCGTCTGATCGTTCGCCGATTGCACCACGGCGATCGTGATGACGATTGCGAGCGCGATCGAAGCGAGGAACTGCGTGAGCGGCTGAGCGAGCCCACCGGAGACGGTCATGCGCATGGCGTAGCCGCGCAACCGCTTGCTCATCGCGGTGAAACGGTTCATCTCGTAAGATTCGCCGTTATGCACCTTGACGACCTTGTAGCCGGCGACGGTCTCCTCGACGATGTAAGAGAGTTCATTCGTCAGCGTTTGCTGCTCTCGGCCCAGACGGCGCAAGCGCCGATTGATCTTGCTCACGATCCAGCCGATGCCGGGCAGGATGACCGCGACAATGATCGTCAGTCGCCAGTTCAGATAGAAGAGATAGCCGAGCAGGAAGATGACCGTCAGGGAATCGCGCACAAGCGTGATCATCACACCCGTCAGCACGCTCAAAATCTGATTGACTTCGAAGACGATCGCATTGATGACGGTGCTTGCCGTTTCCCGCTGAAAGAACGAGGCGCCCGTATGGATCATGCGCTCGAACATCGTGAGCCGCAGCTTCAGCAGGATGCGGTTGGAAACGTACGAGAGCAGATAGCCCGACGCGTATTGGGCGGCGCCGCGCACGAATGCAAGGCCGATGACTGCAGCCGGCACGAGCCACTTCGCAGCACTCACGTCGGCCTTCGCACCGAAACCGTGATCCAAGAGCGGCTTGAGCAACGCGGGAATGCCGGCGTCAGTCGCAGAGCTCACGCCCATCGAAATCACGGCCAGCACGATGACCCACAGATTGGGCCGGACGTACGGCCACAGCCGCTTCATGACCGACGATGGTGACGTGCCCGTCGTGCCGATCGCCTTGCTCAAGGTGTTTTTGTTTCTGGTGTCCAACGGATTCCCTTTGCTGTGGGCTGACGTGAGCAGCCAGCGTCTTCCCATGCTTTCACCGGCCTCTGGCCGTTCGTCCTGGCCTCGTCATCTCGCTGGCCGCCGCATCGCTTTTCGAACTGCGGCTAACCGGAAATTGGTCCCCGGACAAATTGTTACATTATAGCCGGGGGCTCTTGGACGTCAGCGCTGCAGCCAATGAGGCGCGCAAGCAGTGGAGGCTGATCGGCATTGTCCTACAATATCGCATGCGCCGGCCGCGCAGCGCGCGCCGCTACCTGATTTTGCTCGCCGCGAAAAGCCGGCCGCCCGCCCCCGATAGAAAGGCTTACTCCTGATGTCCGATCAACGTCCCGAATCTCATAACAATGACCGGCGCGTGCCGCCCGGGAATCGCGGCACGCTTTCGCTAATCGTTGTCGCCATGAACGAGGCGCACGATATTCGCGATTGCCTTGAATCTGTGCGCGGCCTTGCAACCGAAATGATCGTGTTTGACTCCGGCAGCACGGACGGTACACAGGACGTTTGCCGTCAGCTCGGCGCCCGCGTGTTTGAAACTGACTGGCCAGGCGATGGACCGCAAAAGAATCGCGCACTCGACCAAGCAACGGGCGACTGGGTGCTTTGTCTCGATGCCGATGAACGCGTCAGTGACGAACTGCGGCACGAAATTGAACGTCTGCTAGATCAGGGCAGCCCGCATGCGGCGTTCTCGACCCCACGCCGCTCGAGTTTCTGTGGCCGCTTCATGAAGCATTCAGGGTGGTGGCCAGATCGGATACAGCGCCTGTTCCGGCGCGGCAGTGCTCGCTTCACCGACGTTCGCACGCACACGCGACTCGAGATCGAAGGGACGGTTGGACGGTTCAATGAGCCGATCATTCACATCTCGATACGAGACCTCCATGAAGCACTGGACAAGGCGAATTCATACTCGACGTCCGGCGCACTGACGATGGCGGAGAACGGCAAGCGTTCTTCGCTCGGAAAGGCACTCGGTAAAGGGCTTTGGGCGTTCCTGCGTACGTACGTTGTCCGGCTCGGCTTTCTCGATGGCGCGGAGGGCTTGATGCTCGCAATCAACAATGCGGAGAGCACGTACTACCGCTACGTGAAACTGGCGTTACTCACGCGGGCGATGCGCGCATCCGATACGACTCACGCAGCGCGGCAGCCTGAACAGACACGCTGAAGCGGTGCGAAGTACATGACGCGGCCTTGAGCGAACAGATCTGCACTACCCCGCTTCCTGGCGCTCAGGCCGCAGGGCTTTGCAACGCTCGATAGCGAGAGCGGGCCGCGCACACCGCTGACCTCACGAGTGGCGTGTCATCGGACGCACGATGGCAAACGGCTCAGCCGTCGGCTTCGCGCTCGGCATATCCAGCAATTGGGCCGCCGCCTCAGTGACACGTTCCACGCTTATTCCGGTGAGACACTTGCTTTCGCTATCGAGGTGCCGATCACAGCCCTCTAGCCTGCACGGAACGCAAGCGCCCTCCCCCTGTAGTAAAAATACGTTGCCGCGCCGAAGCGATCCCTTAGCCTGCCATGGCTCGCTGCCGTGCGGCCAGTCGCTCGGCCAGGGGCCCCAGCGGATTGGATTGGACGGACCGAACAGCGCGAGTGTCGGCGTTCCACAAGCAGCGGCGATGTGCGTGACCCCGGTATCCGGACCGATAAAAAGCTTGGCGCGCCGAATCAGTTCGGCGGTTTCACCCAGTGACAACTGGCCAACCAGATTGAGCACAGGCTCCCCTGCATCTTCGGCCACACGCCTCGCATACTCGATTTCTGCGGCGGCTGGCCCGCCAGTCAGCGCCACCGCGAAACCTTGATTGCGCAGCCACGCGATCGTCGACACCCATCCTTCCAGACGCCATTGCTTGTAGCGGTACATGGGATACGGATGCAATACGACAAGCGGGCGCTCCTGCGACGCCCGAAAGGAGGCGAGTCGGGTTTCGAACTGCGCGCGGCGCTCAGGATCTCCCCCTAACCCGGGCGCGACGACTTCGGCGTACGGTGAGATGCCGATAAGTTTCGTCAGCCCGAGATTGCTCGTGACGGTATGGGTCGACTGATGATCGTCAAGCGCCGTGCGATGCAACAGGAAGCGGCTTGCGCGCTTGGCGAGGTGAGGCTCGATGAGTCCAATTCGCTTGCGCCCCCCTGCCCATGCGTAAAAGCGGCAGCGCGACGAACCGATGGTTGCGCACGCAAGGTCATAGCGGCGCCAAATGCGGGCCGCGTCGGCAAGACGCGTGTACCAGCCCGCGCGGCGCGGGACACAAATGATTTCGCGAATATCCGGGTTGTTTTCGAGCACGCCCTCCGTCCCTTGATACACGATCACGTCGATCTCCGCCAGAGGCCATTGACGCTTGATGGAACGTACGAGTGGCGTCGCAAGCAGCACGTCGCCGATGCGTTGTGTGCAGACGACGAGGACTGCTTGAGGAGGATGGGCAAAGGTAAGGACAGATTTCACGATCGCAATTTGGGCTCGAAAATTAACCCGGCTCTGTGGTGGCGACGTGCTCGGCGGACTCAACCGAAGCGGCGCTCGCCGATGCAGGCGCCACGATCGGGTCGACGCTTCCACCTATCATGCCTTGGACAAGGGCAAGCATCCGCTTGTTTGCATTATTCGGCGAAAACGTCTCGACTTTTACGGCCGCCCGTCGCGTGATGGCTTCCCTCAACACATGGTCGGTCAAAAGTACTTGCAATGCATCCGCCATCCCGTCGGCGTCGCCTACTGCCACAAGCAGCCCGGCCTTTCCGCCGTCAAGCAAATCGCTTGGCCCGGTCGGGCAATCGGTCGAAAGCACTGGCGTGCCGAGCGCCATCGCTTCACTCAACACCATCCCAAAGCCTTCATACCGGCTGCTGAGCACGAGCACTTGCGCGGCCTGGATATAAGGAAAAGGGTTCGAGCAAAAGCCAACGAACCGCACGGATCGTTCGATCCCGAGTTCGACGGCGAACCGCTCCAACGCGGCGCGATCCGGACCATCCCCGAGCAGGACGAGATCGCCAACCGCCCGGCAACGGGTACGCAAAGCCGCATAAGCCTTCAGCAGCGTTCTGTGGTCCTTTTGCCGCTCGTCGAGCCGCGCCACGGAAACGATGAACGGCGACGACGGCAGTGGCGTGTGGGCCGCGGCACGCCGCTTTAACTCATCGATATCGATCACATTCGGCAAATCGACGACCTTGACGGGGTAACCGGCAAAGAGACTGTCGGCCTCGCGCCGCATCGCCGGCGTAAGCACCCCGATCCCCGTGTACCGCGCCAGTTGCGCGAGGCGACGGGACACGTAGGACTTCGTCTTATGCCCCCACCGTGCCGAGAAACTATAGTGACTGACGCCGAACCACGGCACACCGCCAAGCCCCGCTATACGACGAAATGTGAAATCGAAATCGCACACGACATCGTGGTCGCGCGCGAGTCTCAAAAAACGACGCGCGACGATCCGCCGAATCGCCAAATGCGTCGACACCCGGTACAGAAGCTTTTCACCGATCCGGAGTTTGCGCTCGCGTTGCGCCCGATGTAGAGCGTGCATCCACGACGATGACGCAAGGATATGCACCGGCACATCCGGCGGGATCGAATGCGCACGCCAGTACTCGAAGTCGTCCGTGGGAAAAGTCACCGCGAGCGTTGGCGAAAACAACCGCCTGTCGAGCGCGCTTAGCCACGCTATGAGCGCTGTTTCGGTGCCCCCGCGACCGAAATCGTCAATGTGAAAAAGGATGCGCAGCGGCCGTTCTGTTTCAATCGATCGACATTCTGATGAGTCATGCATGTTCTTGTCGTTCTTCGGTTCTTAAAGCGGCCAATCGATTGACTCTGCACCCTGGATGTGAATATCGTCGTCCGCTGCCTAAAGCGCGCCCGGCCCCGCCGCGACCGCTTGGGCGTTGCCCATTTCGCGCTTACGCGCCTCGATCCATGCCAACAACGTCGCTGCGGTAAGCGCGAAAAATGCAGCATTCATCACGAGCGTCAGCACGTCGATCGTCAAGCCGAAAATGATCGTGCCGCCGACGAGCGTTATCCCGAGATACGACGCCGTTGCGATCTCCGGATCCTGGCTGCCTCGGTTCTGCCAGAACGGCTTCATGGTGCCGGCGTAAAGAAGCAGCAACGCAATAACGCCCACCGTGCCTGTTTCCGCGAGAACTGAGAAAAATTCGTTGTGGGCCCGTCCGTTGATGATCATTTCGGGCCCTTCGCCACGCTGCACGAGCGAACGCATGGAGGACTCCAGGCGACCGCGTCCGACCCCCAACACAGGATTATCAAGATAGAGTCGTACGGATGCGCGCCAAAGGTCGAGACGAATGCCGGTTGACGTGTCCGAGTTGCCACTCTGAAAAGCTCGAATATCCGAGCCCACTTGCGCGATCCGTTCGCGTACACCGTTGGTGCAGGCAAAGGCAGCCGTGCCGGCAAAAATGAGGCAAAGCAGTGGCACGCGTGCCCGACCCAGCCAATGCCGTCCATCGATAGCCGCCCAGATCAAGAGCGGCATCGCAATCCAGCCGCCACGCGCGCCCGATGCGTAAGAGGCATAGCAGCCGGCAAGCAGCGCGGCTACCTTTAGCGCGACTTCCCAGCGCGTTACATGGCCGTCACGCCTGAGCGAAGCAATCGACAAAAAGCCAAGTGCGAGCGCCGTATCACCAAATGGAATGGGGTTGGTATAGTCATTGCCCACGCGTTGCACGCCGTAGGCAACGTTCGGATGCATGAATTGATAGCCCACCCACGCACCCGCCCCGAGCGCACCGAACACGAAGCCCCATTGCACCAACTTAAGCTGCCGCGAATCGAGCGCCGCAAGCAGAAAGAAACTCGGAACGACGAGCGCAAGCCGCAGCAACGGGTCCAGCGCCGGAAACGTTCCGGTTCGAAGAACGACGATCTGAACAAGCACGACAGCGGGCAGTGCAACCAACCCCCAAACCCATAAGCGATTGCGCCGATACAATTCGGCGGCGCGCTGGCGGTGCGCTTTCTTCCCGAGATAGAAAAGCGACAGCCCGAACACCGCAAAGAAGCAGTATCCGGTGCCACCTCTCAAGGAGAGCATGAGCGTCGGCGACAACACCAACGCTGCCGTCGCAATCCAACCCAAAATTCCGGTAGTACGCATCGAACACAAAACCTTAGACAAAACGTCACGCTGCCCTGGCCTACCGGCCACCAGAAAACGCACCGCCAGCATTGGAAACCAAACGATCAATCATAACATTTGCGAATTGGCGCAGGGATTGCTGGGCCTGCGGCGAGATACCATCAACGCGCTGCAATCGGTGCAAACCTTAGCTCGGCGATGAGTCCGGTTACCGCTTTCTCAACGGCGTCGACCGCGATGTCATCGACGGTTGGCCCAGCGCGCAGCAGCACATGGGGAACGCCAAGGGGATGCCAGCGCAAGTACTTTTCCGGCCGGTCCTCGAAGAGAGCAACGACTCGCAATCGCAGCGCCGCTGCCAGGTGCACAGGAGCACTGTCTGCCGACACGGCTATATCGAGCAAGCTCATCGCCGCAACCAAGTCGGGCACGGTCGCTGGCACGATTCGGCGCGCTGCCGAAACGGACTCATAGACCTCGGTATCGCGATCGAGCGGATCATTGAAAATGATGACGTCGGCACGTTCGCTTAACTCAAGCGCCAGTTGGCACCACTTGCGCTCGTCCCAGCGCCGCTCGGCCGCCTTGTTAGAGACAAACAGGCCAACCCGAGGCTTCACTTTCGGCCCCCACTTGCGTTCCCACTCGGCTTGCAATTGGCTCGATGGATACACGTGAAGCCTCAGTTCGTCGGGCTCGACTTGACCCAATTCGGGCATGATTCGAAAGCCCGAGAGCGCTTCGTGTCGAATGGGCCGGCTGGCGACATGCTCGGGCTTGCGGTCGTCGAATTCGGTGTCAGCGGTATGCCAGCGGCGAGTCTTCGCATTCAA
>NZ_DATJJF010000175.1:0-12249 GCF_035492435.1 Trinickia sp. | reverse complement strand
GTGGCGTTGGCGAGCTTGTCCCATAGTGGTAGCGCGCCGCGCGGATCGAACCCGGCACGTGCGGCGATGTCGCCGCCGATGACGTCGGCTTCGGTTTCGTCGGTGGCGTCATACCTGATCGACGAGACGGATGGGCCTACGCCCGATGTGAGTCCCGGCGCGCCGTCGAGCTCCGCCACACCGAATAGCTGCGGCATCGGGCTCGCGCCGAGCATCGTCTGCTGCGCGGCAAGCCGCTCGCGTACCTGCTCGCGCAGCGCGTGCGCGATTTCGTGGCCCAAGAGCATGCCGAGTTCGTCGTCGTGTAGTTGAATGCGATCGAGCAAGCCCGTGTAGATCAGCATTTTTCCGCCCGGCAAACTGAGCATGCTGATGCGCGATGAACGCACGACGTTGATTTCCCAGTTCCACTCCTTGACGCGCTCGCTCCACTTGTTGGCGAAGGGTGCAATGCGCATGGCGATGGTGCGCGCGCGTTTGACGCGCGGATCCGAAGCGGGGAGCAGCGTGCCATTTTCGCGCGCACGTTCGATGAGCGCTGCGTACTCCGCGGCGGATTGGGCCTCGAGGATCGGCGAGGGCACAAGGCTGCTGAAGGTGTTGTCGTTTTCGAGGCGCACCTGTGCGCCCGGCACATAGTTGGGTGCAGAGCCGACGACAGGCGCGCTGGCCTCCACGGCTTGAAGTACCGACGGCAGGATCGACAGCAAGACGGACAGCAGGAACGGCGACGAGGCGCTGCGCGCGCATGCGAGCGCCTGCGCCCACCAGCCTGACCGATAGCCGACAGGCCATTCGAGTTCAGTCGACCGCTTGGGTCGATTGAGTCGATTGGGAGCGCGGCTGCCTGCCGTCAAGCGCGTGCCCGCCATGGTGCGATCTTCGGCAAAAGCAGCATGCCGGGCACGGCCAGCACGGCACACACGAGGAAGTAATCGAACCAGCCGATGCGCGAGACGATGAAGCCGCTGGCTGCCGACGCCAGCGTACGGGGCACCGACGCGAGGCTCGTGAAGAGTGCGAACTGCGTGGCCGTGTAACGGGGATCGGTTGTGCTCGCGATATAAGCCGTGAAGGCCGCGAGCGTAAGCCCGGTCGAAAACGTCTCGAACCCATAGATCACAGCGAGAGCAAGAGGGGACGGACCGATGTGCGCGAGCCACGCAAAGCCGAGTGTCGAGACGATCTGCACAGCACCGAAGATCCATAGACCCTTGGCGATGCCGATCTTGACGAGCCATGCGCCGCCGACGATGCCGCCTGCAATGCTGGCCCAAAAAGCCGTCGCTTTGGCGATGACGCCGATCTGGGCCGTGCTGAAGCCCAGATCGAGGAAGAACGACGTCGAGAGCGTCGTTGCCATCGTGTCGCCGAGCTTATACAGGAAGATGAACGCGAGCACGAGAAGCGCCGCCGCCCAGCCCTCGCGCGAAATGAATTCGGCGAACGGCAGTGCCACGGCTTCGCGCAAGTTCTTGGGAGGCGCGCCATGCACTTCGGGCTCGCGCACGACCAGCGTCAGCACGATGCCGGGCAACATGAACACGGCCGTCGCGACGAAGACGGTGGACCAGGGCAAATGGGCCGACAAGATCAGCGACAGCGAGCCCGGAATGAGCGCTGCGACCTTATACGCGTTCACGTGCACGGCATTGCCGAGCCCCTGCTCCATGTCGGAGAGCAACTCGCGCCGGTAGGCATCGATGACGATATCCTGGCTCGCACCGAAAAATGCGACGAGCGCGGTGAGGGCAGCGACGGTCCAAATGGCGTCGCGTGGCGAGACGAAGCCGAGCGAGGCGATGGCACAGGCGACGAGAAGTTGCGTCGCCAGCATCCAGCCGCGACGACGGCCCGGACGCCATCCCGGCAGGCGCGGCACGTAGCGGTCCATCAGCGGCGCCCAGATGAACTTCCACGTATAGGGAAACTGGATCAGTGCGAACAGCCCGATTTCCTTCAGATTGACGCCCTCGCTGCGCAGCCATGCCTGCACGAGGTAGACGAGCGTGAAGAGAGGCAGCCCCGACGTAAAGCCGAGGAAGACGCAAATCAGCATGTGCCGGTTGAGGAAGGCGCCCAGACCGGGGTGCTCCTCATGAGCACTGAGCGCGCGAGCTTCGCGCGGTGGGTTCGGTATCTCGCGTTTGATAATCGGCCCCTACGGTGCGGCGCATGAGCCACATCAAACAGACGGCTCACTGCATTTCCAGAGTAGACCGCAAGCCTACCATGCCGGTCGACGCGCCAATGCACGACAAGGCGGCGCGCGTCCTGCGCGGACGCCGCACGCCGCACTACCGGGTCAGCGAGCCGGTTGTGCTCTTCGCTTGACGCGGTACACCGCCAGACTGCCCCGCCAATTCGCGCCCCACCGCACGGTGCGGCCGTCGTGCAAGACGACACGGTCGAGAATATCGATGCCGACCTCGGGAGCGAGCGCTTCGAAGTCTTTAATCGTCAGCACGCGTACGTTCGGTGTGTTGTGCCATTGATAGGGCAGCGATTTCGAAACCGGCATGCGACCCTGCATCACCGCGAGCCGGTGCGGCAGATAGCCGAAGTTCGGAAACGAGACGATGCATTCCTTGCCGACGCGCACCGTCTCACGCAAGATCGCGGCCGTCTGGTGAATGGTCTGCAGCGTTTGCGAGAGGATCGCGAAGTCGAAGCTGTCGTCCTCGAAGAGCCGCAAGCCATCCTCGAGATTCTGCTGGATGACGTTGACGCCCTGTTTCACGCAAGCGAGCACGCCCGCGTCGTTGATTTCGATGCCGTAGCCGCTTACCTCGAGCTCCTCGCCCAAAAGCGCGAGCAGCGAGCCGTCGCCGCAGCCAAGGTCGAGCACCGTGGAGCGCGGCTCCACCCAGCGCGAGATCGCGCGAAAATCGGCTCGCGTCGCGAGCGAATCGATGGCGGACTGGTTCACGCGCCGACCTCCTCAGCAATGCGTTCGAAATAGGCGCGCACGACGTTGTGATAACGCGCGTCCTCGAGCAGAAACGCGTCATGACCATGTGGCGCGTCAATTTCGGCGTAGGTGACCTGCCGCTTGTTGTCGAGCAGGGCTTTGACGATCTCGCGTGAGCGCGCCGGCGCGAAGCGCCAATCGGTCGAGAAGCTGACGACGAGGTACTGAGCCCGCGTATGCGCGAGCGCGGCGCTCAGATTGCCGTCGAACGCCTTCGCGGGATCGAAGTAATCGAGCGCGCGCGTAATGAGCAGATACGTGTTCGCATCGAAGTAGCCGGCGAACTTGTCGCCTTGATAACGCAAATACGATTCCACCTCGAACTCGACATCGAAGTGGAAGTTGTAGCTGTCCGCCGTACCGTTCGCGCCGTTCTCTCGGCGCAGAGCACGGCCGAACTTGGCCGCCATGTCGTCGTCGGACAGATAGGTGATGTGACCGATCATGCGCGCCACGCGCAAGCCGCGCTTCGGTATCACGCCATGGGCGTAGTAGTCTCCGCCGTGAAAGTCCGGATCGGTGAGAATCGCCGAGCGCGCCACTTCGTTGAACGCGATGTTTTGCGCGGTCAGTTTTGGGGTCGAGGCAATATCGATGCAGTGCGCGACACGCTCGGGGTACAGCGTGCTCCATGCAAGCGCCTGCATCCCGCCGAGGCTGCCGCCCATCACGGCGGCGAAGCGCTCGATGCCGAACGAGTCGGCGACACGTGCCTGCGCGTTGACCCAATCCTCGACAGTCAAAACGGGAAAACTCGCGCCATAGGGGCGTCCGGTGGCGGGGTCGATGCTCATCGGCCCGGTTGAGCCGAAGCAGGAACCCAGGTTGTTCACGCCGATCACGAAGAACCGGTTCGTGTCGAGCGGCTTGCCCGGTCCCACCATGTTGTCCCACCAGCCGACATTTTTCGGCTCGTCGACATACCGGCCGGCGACGTGATGCGATGCGTTGAGTGCATGACACACAAGCACGGCGTTCGAACGCGCCGCGTTCAGCGTGCCGTAAGTCTCGACCATGAGGTCGTAGCCGTTCAGCGTGCTGCCGTTTTGCAGCGCGAGCGGCTCAGTGAACTGCATGCGTTGTGGAGCGACGATACCGATCGATTCCATTCATTCCGCCTTCTGACAGGGCGGCTAAATGGTGTCGGCGATGCGCGGGGGAAGTGATGCGCGGCTGACGACCTCTTTAGCCGCATTTATAGTGAACCCTCTGAAGGGTTCGCGCGCCCGCAATCGAGTCGACAAATCGGCGCGCTGCTCGGAATCCCATCTGTTTTCGAAAGCGCTTTTGAGGACGCACTTTCGAAAACCTGCTTTCAAGGACCAACCCGAGCCCGAATCCAGGCGCTCAATCAGGCATGCTTGCGCATTGCACAATGACACCGTTGCACGCTGGAAATGCACACTGCTGTTCCAATGGCACCGCACAATATACGTCGAAAAAAGCCGACGTTACGCGATAGAACGCCATCTTCCTGGCAGCGAATGCGAAAGCATAGCCGAAAACCCTAGGTCGCGCTATTGCAGAATCAGCCGCAACTGCGCGTCGGCATGCTGATCCGGGGCATGCGTGAAGCCGCTCTTCGCGTAACGGTGCCATCGGCCGAGCACATAGCTGACGATGAGGCTCGCCCGCACGGCTGGATCGTAATTGGCTGGCAGCGCCGTGGCGGGGGCGTCGGTGCCGGGCGGGCGGTGATTGGCGTCCATCAGCGCGAGCCGCAGACATTGCTTGACCGAAGTTTCGACACGTTCGAGCATCCGCTCGACGCGCTCGGCGAGGCGCTCGTGCTCGCCCACGAGGGCCTCGCCCGTGAGCACGCGGGTCATGCCGGGATTCTTCGCGGCAAATCTGAGGAGCATCAGGCCGATTGCGCGTGCCTGTAGTACTCCGTCAGGCTCGCGCGCGGTGATCTGGTTGATGAGGCCAAAGAACGTCGACTCGATGAAATCGATGAGCGCCTCATACATTTGAGCTTTGCTGGCGAACTGGCGATAGAGCGCGGCCTCGGAGACACCGAGCCGCGCCGCAAGCGCCGCCGTCGTGATCTTTTCGCCTTTTGGGGCTTCGAGCATGACGGCGAGTGTCTGCAGAATATGGACGCGGCGTTCGCCGGGCTTCATGCGCGCCGCCCGCCCGCCGCTCGCGCCTGCGCGCTGCGCCGGAATCTCGCCGTTTTCGATCGCTACTGTCTGTCGTTCAGTCGACTGCATGTGCGCCCCGAGAGGTGGTTAGCCTTCGGAGCGATTTTAGCGAACGAACACGACAATCGACATAGTGCGGCCGCCCTGCGCCGGGTAGTCGTGAAAGGGAGCCGTCCTTGCGCGGTGCCGCGATGAGGTGTCCGACGATCCAGACGGTGCGGATGCCGAGCCGTCGATAGCGCTTCAGGTGGCCGCGCGTATCTTCGACGAGCACCACATCGGCGACGCGCACACGGGCCTCGCGCAGCACGCGGCGCAGCACCGGCATGTCGGGCTTGGCGTGCCAGACGCCGCGTCGGCGCATGTGCTCGATCGCGATCACCTGTTCGAAATGGCGTTCGATGCCGAGTTCGGCGAGCACTGCGCGCGCATAGGCTTCGGGGCCGTTGGTCAGGATCAGCTTGCGGCCCGGCAGCGCAGCGAGCAGCCGCGCGAGACCGCGCTCGGCGCGCACCATCGCGGCGAGGTCGGGGAACGTGTGGACGACGCGTAGGAAATCGTGCGGATCGATCTGGTGATGGCGCGCAAGGCCCATGAGCGTGGCGCCGTAGCGGCGCACATAGCCGAGCCGCAGGCGGTCCGCTTCGGCTCGATCGACGCCGAGCGCATCGATGATGTACTGCGTCATCGCCGCGTTGATCGCTGGAAAGATCGCGTGCGAGGCTCGATGCAGCGTGTTGTCGAGATCGAAGAGCCAGACGGGCCGGCTACTGGTCGAGGCGCTGCGGCGCGCTCGGCGCCGCTGGGTGATCTGGCTCGGCATAGGCATCGGCGGGGGCACGGGCGGCCGGGGCAGGGGTGAACTGGCGTTTTACCGACGGCGCGCCCGCTCGGGCCGCGCGCTCAGTGGGAGCGGATCATAGTGCCGAACGGCTGCTCGGTCAGGATCTCGAGCAACACTGAGTGTTCGATTCGCCCGTCGATGATGTGTACCGAGGGCACACCGCTCTTGGCTGCGTCGAGCGCCGACGAGATCTTCGGCAGCATGCCGCCCGAGATCGTGCCATCGGCGAAAAGCGCATCGATTTCGCGTGCGGAGAGATCGGTCAGCAGGTTGCCGGATTTGTCCATCACGCCGGGGATGTTCGTCATCATGACGAGCTTCTCCGCGTTGAGCACCACGGCGAGCTTGCCGGCCACGAGGTCCGCGTTGATGTTGTACGACAGGCCGTCTTCGCCGAAGCCGATCGGGGAGATGACCGGGATGAAGGCGTCGTCTTGCAGCGCCCGCACGACAGCCGGATTGATCGTTTCCACCTCGCCGACTTGGCCGATATCGACGTACTGACCAGGATTGTCGCGATCCGGCATCATGAGCTTGCGCGCGTGGATGAGCCCGCCGTCCTTGCCGGTCAGGCCCACGGCATGGCCGCCGAAGTGGTTGATGAGCGTGACGATGTCTTGCTGCACTTCGCCGCCCAATACCCATTCGACGACTTCCATCGTCTCTTCGTCGGTGACGCGCATGCCCTGCACGAAGGTGCCTTGCTTGCCGATTTTCTTGAGTGCCTGGTCGATTTGCGGGCCGCCGCCGTGCACGATGACCGGGTTGATGCCGACAAGCTTGAGGAGAATGACGTCGCGCGCAAAGCCCTGTTTGAGCCGTTCTTCGGTCATCGCATTGCCGCCGTATTTGATGACGACAGTCTTGCCATGGTACTGGCGGATGTAGGGCAATGCCTCGGCCAGAATTTCAGCTTTCAGAGCGGGGGGAATCTGGGTTAGGTCGAGAGGCTCAGACATGGCGGCAAGCTCGGCGGTCAAACGGGTTGAGACGATTGGAACGGTCGATGCGGTAAAACGGGTGCAACCGCGGCGAAAACAGGCCGAATTGTACAGGACTGACAGCGCTCGACCGCGGTTTTTGGTCGCATCCGCAACGGCTTTACGCGGGTTGGCGGCCACGAGTTCATGCGTTCGGCCGCGAACGCTGGCATGATGCGCTTATCTTTCGTTTTTTCCGGTGCGGATCGTCATGTGCCCGTCGAATCCTGTGGAGGCCGATGCGGCGCCGGCGCGCTGCCCGCGCTGCGGCGAGGCGTTCGATTGCGGACACGAATCGTCAGGCTGCTGGTGCTCATCGCAGCGGTTGCTCGGCGCCGAGCGGATTGTGCCCGGCATGTCTTGCCTTTGCCCGAAGTGCCTTGCGGCAGCGCTCGCGGCTTCGTCCCGTCCGCCTGCACAATGATCGCCCGATGCAACGTATCACCAACACCGGCCGCGTAAATCTCGGCCATCTTTTCTGGCTGCGGAGCCTCGCCATCATCGGCCAACTCGCGACGATCGCTGTCGTCGAGAAGTTTTTTGGCGTGCATCTGCCGCTGCCGGCGATGCTGACGGTCATCGGGCTCGAAATCGCCTTCAACGCGCTGACGTGGGTGCGCGTGAAAGGTGCCCGTTCCGAGACCAATCTTGAACTGCTCGGCCAGCTTTGGGTCGACCTCGGCGCGCTGTCGGGGCTGCTCTTTCTGTCGGGCGGAACGACGAACCCCTTCGTTTCGCTTTATCTGCCTTCACTTGCCATCGCCGCCGCCGTGCTGCCGTGGACCCACATGATCTGGCTGGCGATTTTCGCGATGTGCTGCTACGTCGCGCTGGGCTTCGATTCGGTGCCGCTCAATCTCGACAATCCGGCTAACCTTTTTGACTACTACCGTTCCGGGATGTGGGTCAACTTCATGGTGAGCGTCGGGCTGATTGCCTGGTTCGTCGCGCGCATGTCGAGTGCGCTGCGCGTGCGCGATGCGATGCTCGGCGAGGCGCAGCAGCAATTGCTGAGGGACGAGCGGGCGGTAGCCCTCGGCGTGCAGGCGGCCACGGTTGCGCACGAGATGGGCACGCCGCTTTCGACGATTGCCGTGATTACCGAGGAGTTGCGCGATGCGGCGCGCTCGGACAAGGGACTAGCGCCCTATGCGGACGATATCGCGCTGCTTGAGCGGCAGATGACGCTTTGCACGTCGGCGCTTGCGCGGCTGCGCAGCCGTGCGTCGCACTCGTCGCCTCGTGAGCGGCTCGGCGACTGGCTGGCGGGGTTCAGCGAGCAGTGGCGCCTTCGCCATCCCCAAGCCAAGCTCGAGCAACCGGCGCTACCCGCGAACGATGTGTGGCTCGACGATACGACGGCCATCGGCCAGATTCTCACCATCCTGCTCGATAACGCGGCGCGCGCGAGTCGCGACAACGTCAAGTTGAAGGCGGCCGTAGCCGATGCTTTCGTCGAGTTCGACGTTCTCGACAGCGGGCCAGGCATTGCGCCGGCGCTGCGCGCACAGCTTGGCGCCGCCCCTGTGGACAGCACCCAGGGTGGGCACGGCGTCGGCCTGTATTTGGCTTTTTCGGCCGCCGCGCGTCTGGGCGGCCAGCTCGAGTTGCTCAACAGCGAGCCGCACGGCACACGCGCCATTTTGCGTGTGCCGGCGGCCGCGTCCTCTTCTTCTGAATCCAAGGAGACTCCTTAATGAGCGATACGAACTTTCTCGTGATCGATGACGACGAGGTGTTCGCAGGCGTGCTCGCGCGAGGTTTGACCCGCCGCGGCTACACCGTTTTGCAGGCGCACGATGCACAAGAGGCGATCAAGGTCGCGAATGAGCATCGATTTGCGTTCATCACCGTCGATCTGCACCTTGGTAACGATTCAGGCTTGAATCTCGTTGCCCCGTTGCGTGATCTGCAGCCCGATGCACGCATGCTCGTACTGACCGGTTACGCGAGCATTGCGACGGCTGTCCAGGCCGTCAAAGACGGCGCCGACAACTACTTGGCGAAACCGGCAAACGTGGAAACGATCTTGAGCGCGTTGAAGGTGGAAGCCAGCGTGGAGCAGGCTGAAGCCGCGATTGAGAGTCCGGCGCTGCTATCCGTCGCTCGCCTCGAGTGGGAGCATATTCAGCGCGTGCTGGCCGAAAACGACGGCAACATCTCGGCGACGGCGCGCGCGCTCAATATGCATCGGCGGACGTTGCAGAGAAAGCTGGCGAAGCGGCCGGTGAAGCAGTAACGCTACGCGCGGCCGGCAAACAGCCGAAGAACAGAGAAGAAAGGCGGCCTCACCGAGAAAGCCGCCTTTCGATCGTGCCGGCCAAGCGGCCGGCTCAAAGCTCAACGCTTACAGCACGTATCGCGACATATCCTCGCTCTTCGCGATATCGCCCAGCGCCCGGTCGACGTAAGCCGCATCGACGCGCACCTGCGTGCCCGAGTGATTGCCGGCTGAGAACGAGACTTCCTCGAGCAGCTTTTCGATGACGGTATATAGCCGCCGCGCGCCGATGTTTTCCGTGCGTTCGTTGACAGCGTAGGCAATTTCGGCCATGCGGCGGATGCCGTCTTCGGCAAACTCGAGTTCGACGCTCTCGGTGCCGAGCAGTGCCTGATACTGCTTCACCAGGCTGGCGTCCGTCGCCACGAGAATCGATTCGAAATCCTGAACGGACAGCGACTCGAGTTCGACGCGAATCGGGAAGCGCCCTTGCAGTTCCGGAATCAGATCGCTCGGCTTCGAAAGGTGAAACGCGCCGCTCGCGATGAAGAGGATGTGGTCTGTCTTCACCATGCCGTATCGCGTATTGATGGTCGTGCCTTCGACGAGCGGCAACAAGTCGCGCTGCACGCCCTGGCGTGACACTTCTCCCCCGCCGATCTCGCTGCGCGACGCAATCTTGTCGATTTCGTCGAGGAACACGATGCCGTTCTGCTCGACGTTTTGCACGGCTTTCGCCTTGACCTCTTCGTCGTTGAGCATCTTCGCCGCTTCTTCGTCGGTCAGCACCTTGAGCGCTTCCTTGACTCTCATCTTGCGGCGCGCCTTCTTGCCGCCGCCTAAGTTGGCGAACATCGAGCGGATCTGCTCGGTCATGTCCTCCATGCCGGGCGGCCCCATGATGTCCATGCCGACCTGCGGCATCTCGACGTCGAGCTCGATCTCCTTGTCGTCGAGTTGGCCTTCGCGCAGGCGCTTTCTGAACGTCTGGCGCGTGGCGCTGCCTTCGGTCGATTCGCTCGCCTGCGTGCCGAAGCCAACCGGCCGCGGCGGCGGCAGCAGGACGTCGAGAATGCGGTCTTCCGCCTGATCCTGAGCTTGGGAGCGCACCTTGCGCATTTCGACTTCGCGCGTTTGCTTCAGCGAAATCTCCACGAGGTCGCGCACGATGCTGTCGACATCGCGGCCCACGTAGCCGACTTCGGTGAACTTCGTCGCCTCGATCTTGATGAACGGCGCGTCAGCGAGCTTGGCGAGCCGCCGGGCGATCTCGGTTTTGCCGACACCGGTCGGCCCGATCATCATGATGTTCTTCGGTGTGATTTCCTGGCGCAGCGGCTCCGCCACCTGCTGGCGACGCCAACGGTTGCGCAGGGCGACGGCCACGGCTTTCTTGGCCTTCTGCTGCCCGATGATGAACTTGTCGAGTTCCGAGACGATCTCGGCAGGGGTCATGGTACTCATCGTTTCCTCACTCGATCGTCTCGATGACGCGGTTGTGATTCGTATAAATGCACATGTCGCCGGCGATTGCGAGCGACTTTTCGACGATTTCGCGCGCCGAGAGGTCCGTGTTCTCCGCAAGCGCCCGGGCCGCAGCCTGCGCATAGGCACCGCCCGAACCGATCGCGCAGAGACCGCCCTCCGGGTCGAGCACATCGCCGTTGCCCGTAATGACGAGCGTCGTGGTGGCGTCGGCGGTAATCAGCATCGCTTCAAGGCGACGCAGCATGCGGTCAGTGCGCCAGTCTTTGGCGAGCTCGACGGCCGCTCGCGTCAAATTGCCCTGATGCTTTTCCAATTTCGCTTCGAAGCGGTCGAGCAGCGAAAAGGCGTCGGCCGTGCCGCCGGCGAAGCCAACGAGCACCTTGTCGTTGTAGATGCGTCGGACCTTCTTCGCGCCGCCTTTCATGACGATATTGCCCAGCGTCACCTGCCCGTCGCCACCGAGCGCGACCTGAGTGCCGCGCCGCACCGAAACGATCGTCGTGCCGTGAAATTGCTCCATTGTGCGATCCTTGAAAGACGTCAAAAGCGCCGGCGGCGCGTACGCGCCGCTCGGGCAAATCAGGTGGTGGACAAGCCGCGGGTGCATAGGCCGCGGCTCATGCGACGCACATCGGGTTCATTTTAGGGCGGGCGCGGGTTTATCAAGAGTCGCTGACGCAACTTAGTCGTCAAAGCGAGGCAAAGCGGCGCGGGGGCGCAAGCGCCGGGGCGGACGGTGGGTAGGTTTCGGAATCGGCAGCGGAAAAGAAAAGCGCGCGGCATGCCGCGCGCTTTCTCAGAAGCAGCGTAATTTGCGCAGCCCGCGAGCAGATTGACCGGCCGCGCGCTTTTGCGCTTTCAGTCGCCGAAGAGCTTCTGGCGCAGTTCCCGGCGCTCTTGCGCTTCGAGCGACAAAGTGGCCGTGGGGCGTGCGATCAGACGCGGAATGCCGATTGGCTCGCCCGTTTCCTCGCACCAGCCGTACTCGCCCGAATCGATCCGCGCAAGCGATTGCTGCACTTTCTTCAGCAGCTTGCGTTCACGATCGCGCGTGCGCAACTCGAGCGCATGCTCTTCCTCGATCGTCGCGCGATCGGCCGGGTCTGGCACGATCACGGTTTCGCGCAGGTTTTCGGTCGTCTGACCGGCGTTGCGGAGAATCTCCGCCTGCAACTGCTCGAGCCGGTTCTTGAAGAAGGCGAGCTGGTCCTCATTCATGTAATCCTTCTCGCCCATCTTCAGGATTTCGGCTTCGGTCAAGAGTCGTTTCGTCGTCATCTGCGTGCTTCTTTAATTGAGGCAAAACTTTTACATATTGCCCGCACTTTCGTGTTGCCCGCAATCGGCGCCATCAACGGTAGGCGCCTACAGCGGCCCGCCGTCCTCGCGGCAAGCGCGCCGATGCGGGGCCGACTTCCTTGGAAACCGATCCTCGGATGCTCCTCCCCGCGTCGAGCACGTTTCTCGATACGGGTGGCCCCGCGAAAACCACTCAGTAACACTCAGTAACGCGGTTTTCGCGTTTGTTTCGTCTTTGGTTTCGGCTGTTCTCCGGATAAGGTTTTCCGGTGCCGTTTGCCACTTGTGCCCACTTTAGCGGC
>NZ_DATJJF010000174.1:0-4553 GCF_035492435.1 Trinickia sp. | reverse complement strand
GAAGCGAGCGCCTGCGCATCGCAACTGGACATGAATCCGGCGCCCGCCGCATGCCGCATTTTCTCGAGCAGGGCATCGGCATGCAGGTTGGCGTCGGGGTTTTGCACGAACGTCCCGGTCGGAATCGCATGGGTATTGACGACGATGCGCGTGCGGCCATGGCGCACGGTCTGCAATGCGTCGGCGCTTGCACCGACGACCATGTCACAAGCAAGGAGCAGGTCGGCCTGCTGGGTATCGATGCGCACTTGGTTGAGCCATGCGTCGCGTGCAGCAAAACGCACGAACGAGAGCACGGCACCGCCCTTTTGGGCGAAGCCCATGAAATCGAGCACGGAGGCGCTTCGACCTTCGAGATGAGCGGCCATGCAGATAAGTGCGCCGACTGTCACAACCCCGGTTCCGCCCACGCCGGTTACGAGGATGTCGTACGGCGCGGCATCGAGCGTCGCAGTCGGCCGCGGCAGACGAGCGACGTGCGCGACGAGGGCCGCTTCGTCGAACGCGGCGCCAACGGTTTCTTTGAGCTTACCGCCTTCAATCGTCACGAAGCTGGGGCAAAAGCCGTTGACGCAGGAGAAATCCTTGTTGCATGACGATTGGTCGATGCGACGCTTGCGTCCGAGCGGCGTCTCGAGCGCTTCGACTGAAAGGCAATTCGACTGTGCGCCGCAGTCGCCGCAGCCCTCGCACACTGCCTCGTTAATGAAGAGGCGCTTTCCCGGATCGGGAAACTGCCCTTTCTTGCGGCGGCGGCGCTTTTCGGCCGCACAGGTTTGGTCGTAAATGAGCACACTGACGCCTGCGACTTCGCGCAGCTCGCGCTGGACGGCGTCGAGTTCACGTCGATGGTGAAACGTGGTGCCCTTCGGAAAGAGGCCGTGATGGCCATCGTACTTTTCCGGTTCGTCGGAGACGACGACAAACCGCGACACGCCTTCGGCCTCGACCTGGCGAGCCACCTGCGGCACCGAGATGCTGCCGTCGACGGGCTGCCCGCCCGTCATCGCGACCGCGTCGTTGTAGAGGATCTTGTAGGTGATATTTGCCTTAGCCGCGACTGCCTGACGGATGGCAAGAATGCCCGAATGAAAATAGGTGCCGTCGCCGAGGTTCTGAAAAATGTGACGCGTTCTCGTGAACATCGAATGCGATACCCAGTCGACGCCTTCGCCGCCCATCTGGATCAGCCCCATCGTGTCCCGGTCCATCCACGATGCCATGAAGTGACAGCCGATACCTGCCTGCGCGATCGAGCCTTCGGGCACCTTCGTCGACGTGTTGTGCGGGCAGCCCGAGCAGAAGTAGGGCATGCGCTTAACGGCATCGGCCTCGTTCGCGAGGATGGGCGGGGCGACGAGTTCAACCACGCGTTCGCGTCGATCGAGTGCGGGTTTGTGGCGCGCAAGCCATTGCGCCAAGACAGGAAGCACGCGTGAGGGCCGCAGCTCGCCGAGCGCGGATAGCAGGGCTTGGCCATGGGCATCGTGCTTGCCGATGATGAACGGTCGGTGCTGTGCGGCGCGATTGTAGAGATGTTCCTTGATCTGCTGCTCGACGACGGGGCCTTTTTCCTCGATCACGAGCACTTCGTCGAGACCTTGAACGAACGCGTCGATACGGGTCGTTTCGAGCGGAAACGACAACCCGACTTTGTAGATACGGATTCCCGCAGTATCGAGGTCGGCGGCGGTCAGCCCGAGGCGTCGAAGCGCTTCCATGACGTCGAGATGCGCCTTGCCGCAGGTCACAATGCCGACGTTTGCCTGAGGGCTCGGGGCGAGGCAGCGGTCGATGCTGTTTGCGCGCGCGAAGCGGCGCACGGCGTCAAGCTTGGCTGCGAGGCGTGCTTCGATGGCGAGACTCGGCAGGTCGGGCCAGCGGTTATGCAATCCACCTGCTGGCATGTTCGGGTCGACGTGTGCGGTCCACTCGGTCGTCAATGAGTCAAGGTCGACGCTCGAGCCCGATTCGACGGTTTCCGAAATCGCCTTGAACCCGATCCACGCACCCGAGAAGCGCGAGAGTGCGAAGCCATAGGCGCCGAACTCGATCATCTCGGTAACGTTCGAGGGGTTCACGATCGGCATGTGCCAGCCCATCATCGTGAAGTCGCTCTGATGTGGCATCGACGACGACACGCACCCGTGATCATCCCCCGCGACGACGAGCACACCGCCGCGCGGGGACGCGCCGTAGGCGTTGCCGTGCTTCAGCGCATCGCCCGCGCGGTCCAGGCCCGGGCCTTTGCCGTACCACATGGCAAATACGCCATCGACGGTCCGCGCTTCGTCAGCTTCGACGCGTTGCGTACCGAGCACCGCCGTGCCGGCAAGCTCTTCGTTGATGGCGGGGAGGAAGCGAACCTCGTGGGCGTCGAGCAGCCCCTTAGCTTTCCACAGCGCTTGATCGACCATGCCGAGCGGCGAGCCGCGGTAGCCGCTCACGAAGCCGGCCGTATTCACTCCGCGTGCGCGATCGAGCCGGCGCTGCATGAGCATGATCCGCACGAGAGCCTGCGTTCCCGTGATGAAGATGCGCCCGCGTGTGGCGGTGAGGTTGTCGGTGAGGCGGTAGTTCAACAGCGTAGGCATTGCGTCGATCGGCGCACGGGCGGTCATCGATGCCTCCTGTTCTCGATTCACTGCGTTCGTCGGCTTGTTCTGCTTGGCCGTCCGACTTTTATTGTTCTCCGGCAGCGTCGGAACGTTTTTTCTTTATATCGTTGTCGATGGGTTCAGCTGCGGGGATTTATTCGCAAAGCGGAGGTTTTCGGGGGAAATCGTGCGGTTATGCACTTCGCCGGCTCAAGCGCCGTGGGTTTGCCCGGACATGGGCTCGTGAAACGGCGTCAGCGACGGCCGGAAACTGACGTATGAAGCTTGGCGTGTTCGCGCGCGTCGCGCATAGTGCGTGAGGTATGGCGTGCGCGGCTCAGGAGTGAAATCGACGTGAACCGGTAGCGTGACTCAATTCATCACGCCACGCCGGCCTCATTGCATTCGACGACAAGCATCCACCAATAATCAGGGGAACGCCTTGGGCTTCGGAACGCCTGCGCCATGCTCAATGTCGGCCACCGCCTGCAGGTGGGCCGCTTCCATGGCATCGTCTTCCTTCGGATAGCCATCGTCACCACCGACCGTCGTCCACGGTTGCACGGCCTTGTCCCGGTGCCGGATCTCATATTCGGCATCCCAATGTGCGCCTGCCAGTGGAATCGGTCGTACGTGAATCGAATAGACGCCGTAAAGATAGAGTTGTTCAGTCATGTTTCCCTCCCTTCGCCTTGCTCCGGCGAGCGTCGGAAATATGCGAAAGTGCGCGATGAGATGCGGCTCGGTGCCGCTCACCGTCTCGCTAGAGTTCGATTTCTCCGAGTATCCGGTGTGCAAGCGCCTTGCCTTCCTCGAGCGCTTCGGATGCCGTCGTATTCGGGGTCTCGACCTCATAGGACGTCGTCTCGAGGTCGGCCGCGTCATCGCGGGCCAGCGAGACGACGCCTTGGAACTGTCCGTCGTCGAGCTGGCGCACCGTCACGGTCGCCGTGTAGATACCCTTGGTGTAGGTGACGTCGTCCATGATGCGTTCCTCTCATCGCGAGTGGATGCTTGGCATCGTAGCACGTGGTTAGTGAAGATATTCCATCGTCTTGAAGGGCCGAATAAGGAGGGGAGCTTGCCCCGAGCCGCGGTGTCAGGTCACCCGTAGCAGTGCCGTCACTTCTTCCACGCTCGGCGAATGCGCACCCGGGTAGCGGCATGCGGCGGCGCCCGCCGCCAGAGCAAACGAGACGTGCTCAAACCAACCATATTGCGGCCGGCGCATCAGGCTAAAGAGCAAGCCGGCAACGGATGCGTCGCCGGCACCCACGGTATCGACGACCTCGACGCGCGGCGGCACCGCCTCGATCGTCCGTCCGCGAGCGATCAGCGTCGCGGCTTCGGCGCCGCGCGTCACCAGGATCGTCGCTTCGCGATTCATCGCGTGCAGCGTCTCGATGGCCGATTGCTCGTCGGTGCGAAAGAGTCCCCGCAAATCTTCATCGGATACTTTGATGATGTCGGCGAGCGAGGCCATCGTTTCGAGCATCGGACGATAACCCTGGTCCATCAGGGTGCGGTAGTTCGGATCAAAGCTGATTTTCACGCCGTGCGCGCGCAACTGCGCAGCGAGCGCGGCAAGCGTCGTGGCCAGCGGCGGCCGGGCCAGACTGATGCCACCGAAATGCGCCCACTGTACCTTCGCCATCCAGCTCTCGGGGAGCCTCGTCGGGTCAAAGGCGAGATCGGCGCTCGCATCGCCCACAAAAAAGTAAGCCGGCGGTCTTGTCTCGTGAACGATCGCTAGCAGCGGCGTCCGTTCGACCCGCTGAATGAACCGCATGTCGAGGCCGGCTCGCGCGCTAGCGTTCCAGAGCTCGTCGGAAAAGCAGTCGTGCCCAAGCGCACCGGCAAACGCGCTCGGCACGCCAAGCCGTGCAAGCGAGCGTGCGACGTTCCACCCGGCTCCTCCCGGGTGAGACGTCCACTGCGAACCCTCGGTGCGGACCA
>NZ_DATJJF010000173.1:0-4450 GCF_035492435.1 Trinickia sp. | reverse complement strand
AGCGAGCCGGATGTGCTCGTCGGCGCCACCTTTCGTGAAGCGCAAGCCTTCGCGATTGATCGCATCGACGTGTCGGGCACGGCCGATGAGCACAACGTCATGGCCTCCCCGCGCCAACATGCCGCCGTAGTAGCAACCGACGGCGCCAGCGCCCATCACTGCGATTTTCATCGAGGTTCTCCAACATGGATTGCACAGGGTCCGCCGCACCTCGCAACGGGGCGCTGGGCGCCATGTCCGGGCAGGCGGCGACTGAGTCTTCGGGGCATGAAGGTAGCACAGGCTGCGGTTCGCTTCAGCGCAAGGGGCGATGAAAGCCTTATTTCGCCGAGATAGTTTGCACTCCTAAAAAACACAATTTCGCCGTTGACGCTACAGATTCCACTTTATGCGCCGTAATCCGGTGTGGGCAGGTTTGGTTTGACGGTGCGCCGTTGTTTTTTGTGTTTAGAGAGTAGTCGTAGAAATGAAGTCGACAGATATCAAAGTGGGAACGCGTCTCGCGCTCTCGTTCGCAGTCACCTTGGCTTTGACGATCGCGCTGGCGGTCACTTCGCTTGCATCGCTCCAGCGCTTTAGCCAGGGTATCGACGACCTGACGCAGTCGCGCGTGCCCTTGCTGATCGATCTGCAAGTGCTGTCCGGTATCACGCGAGCTCAGGCGGTGATGGAGCGCGACGCACTGGCTGCGTTGTCGGCCAACGATAGCCAGACGGCGATGGCGCAATTGCAGGCGATCGATACCGGTCACGATCAAGTCGCGAAGGCCGTAGGCGATATCGAGCGTCGGCTTGTCAGCGAACAAGGAAAAGAGCTGTGGGCTCGTGTGACCGACGCGCGGGGAGGTTATCTTGCTACCCGCAGTGCAGTCATGAAAGCGATACACGATGGGCAAGCGGCGCTGGCGCAACGGATCCTTGTGAACCAGCAAGTGGCCCTCGAGAATCAATATATGGACGCAGTCCAGTCGATGATTGATTACACCGCTAGTCAAACGAGCACTGACGGCCACGCTCTGGACACGTCATTTTCTCGTGCTGTGGTTGTGATGCTCGCGCTGGCAGCTTTTGCCATTGCGGCAGGCGCCGCGGCGGCACTTTGGAGCACGCGCTCCATCGTCGGCCGACTGCGCTTGGCGGTCGATGCAGCGGCAAAGGTTGCCCGCGGCGACTTGCGTGTGGAGCGAACCTCGCATGGGCGGGACGAAATCGGCCAGCTGCTCAGTTCGCTTAGCGATATGGCGGAAAGTCTGGCGGGTATCGTCGGGCGAATACAGCTAGTTTCGCAATCCGTCAGCACGGGCTCACAGCAAATTGCGCAGGGCAACGCAGATTTGTCTCAACGGACGGAGGAGCAAGCGGCGTCGCTCGAACAAGCGGCCGCGAGCATGGAAGAGCTGACGTCGACAGTCAAACAGAATTCGGAAAATGCGCGACAAGCGCATGGGCTCGCTGACGAGGCACACGGTTTTGCCGAAACGGGCAACGGAATCGTCGGCGACGTGGTCAGAACGATGGCCGGTATCGATGAGAGTTCCCGAAAGATTTACGACATCATCGGAATGATCGAGAGCATCGCATTCCAGACGAATATCCTCGCGCTCAACGCCGCAGTGGAAGCGGCGAGAGCCGGCGAGGAGGGGCGTGGCTTTGCCGTCGTGGCCGGGGAAGTGCGTTCGCTCGCGCAACGATCGTCTTCTGCAGCCAAGGAGATCAGCGCTCTGATCGGCATCTCGACGCAACGCGTCGAGATGGGCACGCAACTTGTTGCACGAGCCGGCGAGACGATGGGTAAGGTTGCCTCGGCGATACAACAGGTTGCGGGCATCATGGGCGACATCGCCTCGGCGTCGGATGAGCAGCAACGCGGCATCGCGCAGATCGGCCTCGCCGTGAATCAGATGGATGCAATGACGCAACAGAATGCGGCGCTCGTTGAGCAAGCGGCGGCTGCGAGCAGCTCGCTGCACGACCACGCGCGTGAACTGCAACAAGCTGTGGCGGCGTTTGAGGTTGGCGATCATGTCATGGGGCGGCAGCGTACCTACTCGTGATCGCGAGAACCAAGAACCGAACTCATAGGGATGCAATAAGGGGCGCAATAGAACGCCCAAAAACCGGCCTGCCAGACTCGCAATCTTGGTTGCGCTGCCTAGAATCGTAGTGATCTGCGTCGCCCTATCATCGGCGGCTGCGGCCAAGGTCGACGCACAACGCCATCTGAACGCCGCGCCTGCCGTATCCCAGTGAACGAAAGGAGGTCTGATGAAAACCGATCACAGCGGTGATGTTCAAGCCTTTGTTCAGACGGCCGAGCAGGCGGGCGGCTACGTCTGGGTCATCACGCTTGTTGACTTCGCCGACAGGCAAGTCAAACGTTCGCTCGTTTCTGACGAAAACTATCTCACGCGTGCCGCTGCGCACGATGCCGGCGATGCGCGCCTGAAAGCGCTTGCCACGGATGTGTGAACCCTCTCTCGCTTTGCCCGTACAGGGCGCGTGAGGGCGTCGCAGCATCGTTCGGCTCGACATAGCAATTCGTCGCATCACGGCAAATGGGTTGCACAGGGAGGCGCTCCATGTCGTCGTCTTCAGCACCAAGGAGCGGGGCATCGCCCTTCGAGGTATCGGTCGAGCCGGGCCGCTATCGCGTTGTGCGCCCCTCTTGCGCACAAGAGGTTGTCGATCTCATCAACCGGCGAGCGATTCAAATCGTCGATCTGAAGTTCACCGATTTGCCCGGGCTTTGGCAACATTTCTCGATCACACTGCCCGAAGTCAGCGAAAGGCTCTTTCACAGCGGCATCGGTTTCGACGGCTCCTCCATCCGCGGCTTCCAGGAGATCCACGAATCCGACATGCTGCTCTTGCCCGATCCGGCGACAGCGTTTATCGACCCCTTCTGCGCGACACCAACGCTCTCGCTCATCAGCGATGTCGTCGATCCGGTAACCCATGAACCTTACTCGCGCGACCCGCGTTATATCGCGAAAAAGGCTGAACGGTATTTGCGCGATACGGGGATCGCGGCTGCCTGTTACGTCGGGCCGGAGGTGGAGTTCTTCATTTTTGACTCGATCCGCTTCGGGCAGGATACGCACAGCGGCTACTACCATGTCGAATCGATGGAAGGCGAATGGAACACGGGGCGCGACGAAGGCGCGTACGGTGGCGGCAACCTAGGTTATCGAATGCGACACAAGGAAGGCTACTTCCCGGTTCCGCCTCACGACACCTTGCAGGACATCCGCTCGGAAATCGCGTTGACCCTGCAGGGGATCGGCGTGCAGGTCGAAGTGCATCACCATGAAGTCGCGACAGGTGGCCAGAATGAGATCGACATGCGATTCGACACACTCACTCGCATGGCCGACAACGTAATGCTTTACAAGTACGTCTGCAAGAACATCGCGCGGCAGCATGGCAAGGTGGCGACGTTCATGCCGAAGCCGCTGTTCGCGGACAATGCAAGCGGCATGCATTGCCACCAGAGCCTTTGGGACGACGAACGCAACCTCTTCTACGACGAGCACGGATGGGCACTCACGTCCGAGATGTGCCGTTGGTACATCGGTGGCTTGCTTCATCACGCGGGCGCATTGATGGCGTTTTGTGCGCCGTCGACGAACTCGTACAAGCGCCTCGTGCCTGGCTATGAGGCGCCCGTCAATCTGGCGATGTCACAGCGCAATCGATCGGCGGCGGCGCGCATTCCGATGTATTCCGATGCGCCCAACGCACGGCGCGTCGAGTTCCGGTGCCCGGATCCATCGGCGAATGCCTACCTGGCTTTTGCTGCGATGCTGATGGCGGGGATCGACGGCATCGAACAAAAGATCGATCCCGGTGCGCCGCTCGATTGCAACATTTACGAACTTTCACCTCAGGAGGCAGCGCTCGTGCGTCAAGTGCCGGGTTCACTCGATGCGGCGTGCGCCGCGCTCGAGCACGATCACGCGTTTCTATGCAAGGGCGGCGTTTTTACGGACGACGTCATTGCCACCTGGCTTGACTATAAACGTATGCATGAAATCGATCCTGTCAAGCTGCGGCCCCACCCGTGGGAGTTTCATCTTTACTTTGACGTTTGACGCCCCCGCGTTTGCTACAGCTACGTCACGCCCGCTTTCGCCACAGTGTCACAACCCACAAACAACCTGCAGCGATCCTTTTACAGTCACTTGCTCCGCGACCGGTGCGCGAGTTGGTTTCATCCGGTAGGCGCCGCGCGGCGCAACCGTGGATTGGAAGGCCTACGAGCATGGCAGTCGACGCAAGACATCACTGGGGGTGGTTGGCGCTCGCATTGGTGCTGCTGATCTGCGCTGGAACGGCAAACGCACAAGAGTTCTCGGTCTTGGGAGGTGCTTCGCGCGAGAACGGGACAAGCAAATGGAGCTTTGCCGGAGGCTTCACTTATCTCCATGCGTTCGACGATCAGAACGCGTTGG
>NZ_DATJJF010000172.1:0-6956 GCF_035492435.1 Trinickia sp. | reverse complement strand
TGTCTTGCGTCGCCGGGCGCGTTGCTGTGGCATCGAGTTCGGAAAGATATCGCCCTACCGGTCCCTCGGAAGCGAATTCGATGCGAAACCTTCCCCGGCTGTCGGGCCTGCCAACCCAGCAACCCGCCAGATCTTCGTTTCCACTAAGCAGTTCGACAGTGCCAGCCATTAGATCGTTATAGCTCTCCGTTTCGGCGGCGAGCGTTCCCAAACGATCCAGAAGTTGATCATTGTCGGCTCTCAGCTGCTGATAGGCCTCGAACTGATGAGCCAAGTCAAAGGCGAGTCGCCTCCTGACCAGGGACAGCGCCCCACCGGGTATGACCTGATCGCACTGCTTTTCCAGTACTTCGATTAGTGTGTCGTGCGCAGGGATGATATCTGGGAAGTTGACATTCAGAATCGCACACTCGCGCCCAAACTTGCGCGCTGCGGTTCGATGCGCCGTCGCCGTCAGTTGGGGATCGGCGACGGCAACCAAGTGCAAGGCTTGTTCCAACGCGAATCGGCTGCGGTGGTCGTCCGATAGTGACTCGATAACCTCCCTCGAGCTACCAAGGCTAAGAGCCTCGCAAAAGTGGTTGGCGATTCGTACGGCCAGCCCTTTCAGCGTCTCATGCAATGGCGCCATCGTGGAGGCGTGATGCGCACCATACACGTTCCGCTCCTGGTCGGTGAGGCCTGCATTTTCTAACGCATGAGACACGATTGTCATTGTTGAATTGCGATTTTCTAAAAAATCAGATCTTGGGGCCTTGAACCGGAAATCCACCTGTATAAAGGACTTCCGCCAACTCGCGTGATAAAAGGGGAAATGTCAAGGCAGCCCTGCCATACATGGCAGGATTGTTTACAAGCCACTAGGTATATCGGCGGATGAATGGGGAATCTTGAGGGAAGCGGATTACAGATTGATTAAAGAGGGTCCTTTAAATTTTAGGGCCCGCTAGCACGAGTCCCTCTCAAAGCGAATGTATCTTTCAAAATCCTTTTGAATCGTTTCGATGATGGGATTTTGGAGTGCAAGCAAGCGTGGCTTGTAG
The DNA here is from genome assembly GCF_035492435.1 of Trinickia sp. GTDB lineage: Bacteria > Pseudomonadota > Gammaproteobacteria > Burkholderiales > Burkholderiaceae > Trinickia. The sequence continues at coordinate 5,913 of NZ_DATJJF010000172.1, read as the reverse complement.
GTTTCGACAAGCAGTACCAATCGTAGGCTACGAGCCGCGATTCAACGAAACTGCGGACGCATCCCAATCCCAGGAGGCTGCGCGCTGCCGTTCTTCCACGGTAGCAAACGCGCGCTCACGCAGTTGCGCGACCCGATCCGCACGTTCAGTCGGCGCAAGACCCATTGCGTCGATCTGTGCACGCTGCGCCGCGTAGCGCTCGTAGCGGGCCCGCCAAGCGTTATCAAGGCTTTGCATCTGCACTGCGCGCTGGGCAACTTCCGGCCCCAGTGCCTGCGTCGCTGTGGCCCGCAGCTCATCGAGAGGCATGCCCTGCTGTTGCAGCGCGGCGAGCGCCGTGACGCCAGCTTGCACGCCTGAATCAAGTTCCGACCCTTCGCCCTTTTCCTTCGGCTGCAGGCTTGTGAGTGCCTCCAGCCGCGCCGCCTTTTGCACGTCCGTGAGGGTGGCGTCACTCGTCACGCGCAATTGCTCAAGCGCGCGTTGCGCGCGCCTCCATTTGTGGCCAAAAAAGGCCTCGCTCCATGCTGCGCCCATTGTGCGCTCCGCCATCGACGCACGCTCGGCGATTGCCGCTTGCATCGCCTCGATATCGCTGTCGCTGCGTGCGCCGCCGTTGGCCGCCTGCGCCGTGGCCGACATCTGGAGCGGCGCTATGCGTGCAACCGCCTCACGATAGACGCGATACTTCCCCCAAACGTCGAGTGCTTCGCTGTGCGCGGGCGTGCCGTCGAGTTGTGCGGCAATCGCACGGCGCACCATCGCATCGACTTCAGCAGGCGACACTTCGTTCTGTGCACTTAGAAAGTAGTCAAAAAAATCGCGCACGGCCCGCGTTCTGGAAAGCTCGCCGCCACTGCCTAGCGGAAGGCGAGGCGCGATCGAGCCGCTCAACGAGGTGGGCCATGGCGGCTGGCCGGCCGAGCTCGCTGGCTCCTCGAGTTTGACACGCAACGCTGCACTCGACGTGCCGCTGTCAGCGCAAAGGCCGCTTGCGCCGGCAGCAGGAACCCGGCCGTCGCACGCCCCCTCCATTGACGCACCGTCGCGCCACACACCAACACGCTCCGCGCCCAAGACGGCAGCGATAGCTGCAATGGCAGTGACCACAGCAGCTGTAGCTCGCCCGATCTTTCGTGCCTTCACCGCGCCGCTCATCGATCAAAGCCCCTGCAACTTCAGGCGATTGGCGTGCGTCCGGATCACCGCGACCGGATCTTCCCCTTGCTGGCCCACGAACCCCAGCACCTGATTGATTTCGTCAAGGTGATTCCATCGATAGCGCGTGCTCAGCACCCTGCCATACAGCGAGCTGCAAACGGAGACGAGACCGTCATTTTGCCCTGCCTCCCTGAGCGTCATGGCCGTGCCCGTGCCGAGCAGGATGATCGTCGTCGGGTCGCTGAAATTGGCGCCATCGAGCACACCCGAGACACTCGTATCGGTTGCACCGCGCACACCGAGCATCGCCCACGCAGGTTGAATCGCGTTACCCGTCCACGAGTACAGAAAGTGCGTGTTGCCGCCGACGTTCTCCGTCTCAGCACCAGTGGTGCAAGAAGCAGGTCCGCCAAGGCCTGCACTTGGTAATGCATCGTTGAATGCCGTGGCACCCGAGGTGGTCAGCGATTGCAGCGCCGCAGCCGCGTCCTGGTTGGCGCCTTGACGGCGATTAAGTAGTGTGCCGAGAAGGTTGGCAAATTTGGCGACGATCGGTTCCGAAAGCCCGGTGGGGTCCTTCCGACCGACCGCGGTGATGAGGTCCGCGAACTCTGAGCCGCGGTGCGGCGTGCCGATCGTCGTGACGGAGGCAACGCGTTCCGGTGCGATTGCCGCGACGTACCGCGCGGTGAGGCCACCTTGGCTATGACCGATCAGATTGACCTTTTGCGCGCCCGTTACCGCCAATATCCGCTTGACGTAGGCGAGCAATTGCTCGCCTCGGCCGTTCGGGCCGAGATCGCTTTGAAAGCCGGACAGATTCGCAACGAATACGTTCGCGCCATGCGATTGCAGATCGGAGGGTATGCCGTACCAGTAATCGAGGACCTTGGCGTACGTGTCTGTGCCCATGAACCCGTGTACCAGGACGATCGGGTAGCGCGTCGCTGCGTAGGTGTCGGCAATCGTCGCGTCCGCGGATGCCGGATGCGTCGCGCAAACCGAAAGCAGTGCCGCGCACGCCACTGCCCACTTGATGAGCGTGCCACGCAACACCGCGACCGACGCAATGAATTTCATGCGTGCCCACCCAGCCCTGCCGAGTGATTCTGACATAGTGCGCTTCCCTCCAATCTGGCGTTGACGAGCGAGCATGGGCTCGCAGTCGGCGCATGATGTCGCGACAGAAACGCGACAAAACGCGCCGATAAAACCGCAATGCGTTGGAGTAAAGCAGCAAAAAATCCGATCAAAAACGCGAAAAAACTGCTTTCGACGGGTACCCCTAGTCAGGGAGTCGGTCGTGCGCCCCGGTCACGCCTCCGTCACCGGTATGCCGCGGGCGGGCGTGCTCATCCGCGTGTTGTCGAGCCCCTTCGTCAGTTCGAGCGCCTGTCGCTCGAAGAGCCGGCGGTATAGACCGGACTCGCGATGGATCAGCACATCGTGGCTCCCCTCTTCGACCACCCGGCCCTTGTCGAGCACGAGCAGCCGGTCGAGCGCGCGCACCGTTGAAAGCCGGTGCGCGACGACCAGCGTCGTGCGGCCTTCCATCAGCCGCTCCATCGCCTCCTGAATCAGCGCTTCGCTCTCGCTATCGAGGCTCGACGTGGCCTCGTCGAAGATCAGCACGGGTGCGTCGGCGAGAAACGCGCGGGCAATAGCCACACGTTGGCGCTCACCGCCCGAAAGCTTGACGCCGCGTTCGCCGACTAGCGTGTCATAGCCTTTCGGCAACGCCAAAATAAAATCGTGGGCGTTTGCCAGCCGTGCCGCGCGCTCGATGTCCGCCTGCGTCGCGCCGGGCCTGGCATACGCAATGTTTTCGGCCAGCGTGCGGTGAAACAGCAACGGCTCTTGCTGAACGATTGCGATTTGCGCGCGCAGCGTTGCCTGCTGGACATTGGCGATGGTCTGCCCATCAATCTTGATGGCGCCATCCGTTACGTCGTAGAGGCGCTGAATCAGCTTGATGAACGTCGTCTTGCCCGAGCCCGAATGGCCGATGAGGCCCACACGCTCGCCCGGGGCGATGCGTGCGGAGAATGCCGAATAGAGCGGTGTACTGTGTGCGCCATAGCGGAACGTGACGTTCTCGAAAACGATCTCCCCCTTGTCAATCACGATAGGCAGCGCACCGGGTTTGTCTTCGATCCCAAGCGGCTGATGCTCGAGCGCGACAAGCTCTTCCATGTCGTTGACCGAGCGCTGCAAGTTGCGCACGTGCATCCCCACATCGCGCAGATAACCCTGTAGCACGAGAAACATCGTCAGTGCGAAGGCAATATCGCCGACGTTCGCCTTGCCCTCGATCCAAAAGATCAGCGCAGCCCCGAGAATGCCCGCCTGCATGCCAGCCAGCATGATGTTTTGCACACCGCCATTGGCCGTGCCGCGCAGCCATGCCCGACGCGTCCGGCTACGCCATTTACCGATGACACGCGCAAGGCGCGCCTCCTCGCGCAGCTCGGCACCGAACGCCTTGACGACTGGGTTGCAGGTCACGGCATCGGCAAGCGCACCGCCCAGACGCGTGTCCCAGGCGTTGCCGAGGCGAGCAGCCGGGGCGACGAAGCCGAGGGAAAGGCTCGCCATCACGGTCACATAGACGATCGTGCCCACTCCCGCGAAGGCACCCATTGCCGGCCAATGCGTCCCGAGCAGCACGGTTGCGCCGACGAGCATGACGAGCGAAGGCAAGAGACCGAGCAGCAACGTATCGTTAAGAAGATCGAGTGCCCACATGCCGCGTGTGATTTTGCGCACCGTCGAACCCGCGAAGCTGTTCGCGTGCCAGTCGGTCGAAAAGCGCTGCACGCGATAAAAGCCGCTGGCCGCAATGTCGCTCATCATGCGCAACGTCAGCGCGGTAATTTGCGCATACATGAGATAGCGAAACAGCGCCCCAGCGAGCCCAAGGCCAATCAGCGCCGAGAAAGCTGTAAGCGCCGCGTGCAGCGCGACGTGCTTGTCCTCACCCCCGTGCGCGAGGGCGTTGATGAGCCGGCCCGCGAAAAGCGGCATCGACACGTCGGCCGACGCGCCCACCAGAGCGCAGAGTGAAACGACAATGACGCGCCAATCCTGCCGGCGCCAGTGTGCGAAGGTGTAGCCAAGTACGTTTTTGAACGTCTGGCCGCCAAAAGATGATTTTTTGCGGTTCATAGAGGCTCCGCCCCACGAGCGCTCACTCGCGCGGGGGCATCGAATCGACAGCAATAAGCAAAGCGGAGCGGAAGGGCTAACGCCATCCGCGCCACGCACGGTCTTGAACAGAATCAGCCAGCCGCACTGAACGAATGGCCGCGACGGAAAAATCCGCGCACGGCAGGCTGGCCAGAAGGGAAAAAGCGACGAACCGGGAAACTACGGTCGCGGCACTGCTGCTGCCGGAGTCGCGAACAGGAGCATGCGCACGGCGCATGTCAGCATCGTCGTCGTTACCATCGGGCGCCTCCTGTTCGTATCGTTTGGATGGAAGCCGATAGTCTATCAGTGCTGCGCGGTTCGGCAAATGAATCTAGGCATGGTGCTTCGTCGAGTGATGAGCTGTTTCGCTACGCGCAGGCCTTACCTTACGATTTTTGCGTAAATCGGTGACGCCCATAGGAAGAGCGATTACTCGACCTCCGGCAACGCGGCGTGGCCCGCGCGGGGCGGCGCTCGTCACAAAGATCCGCGTCGGCAGCGTGAAACGCCGCAACTGCGGCACGTCGAGCGGCCCCGAACATCATGGACCTCTGACACCTCCGGCCGACAGGGTCGGTATTGCCCTCTAGTGCATGAGCTCGGCGCCACCTGGGACTATTACCATTGACCACTCAGCTCCAAAGAAGACAGCGTGACATTGCTCTTCAGTGCTGCAATGCCCGCTTCGCGAATGTGGTTACCACCCAAGTCAAGTTCGCGCAGCGTTGTACTACGCGCCAGCGCTTGCGCGCCCGCGTCGCCAATGCTGTTGTAGCTTAAGTCAAGCGACTCCAACGTGGCGCTGCGCGCCAGCTCTGTCGCACCAGCGGCGGAAATGAAGTTGTGTTCGAGGTTAAGTTTGCGCAGCGTGGTATTGCGTGCCAGCGCTAGCGCGCCCGCGTCGTCAATCCCATTGAGGCACAGTTCAAGTTCGCGCGGCGTGGTATTGCGCGCCAGCGCTTTCGCACCCTCAGAGTCAATCCAGTTCTCGCTCAGGTCAAGTTCGCGTAGCGTGGGTATTGCCTGCCAGCGCTTTCGCACCCTCAGGGCCAATCTCGTTGCAGTTCAGGTTAAGCGATTGCAGCGCCGTATTGCGCGCCAGCGCTTCCACACCCTCAGGGCCAATCTTGTTGTCGCTCAGGTTAAGCGAACGCAGCGTGGTATTGCGCGCCAGCGCTTCCGCACCCTCAGGGCCAATCTTGTTGTCGCTCAGGTTAAGCGATTGCAGCGTGGTATTGCGTGCCAGCGCTTCCGCACCCTTAGGGCCAATCTTGTTGCGGCCCAGGTTAAGCGATTGCAGCGTGGTATGCGTGCCAGCGCTTTCACGTGCTCGTCGCTAAGCTTAAGGCCACTCACGTCAAGCGAACGCAGCGCAAGATTAGAACCGCGTCGAGCCCCCGGATATCTTTAATTCGGAGTTCGGTCGTTTTCTCAAGCGCGATGGCGCGCAGTTTTCGACTGGCACCCCGAAGCCCAAGACGTACTTCGGGATCACGGGCGATTTCCAACAACAATTCGTCGGGTAATTTTCTCAGGTTCCCCAAGCCGTCCAATACACCAGCG
>NZ_DATJJF010000171.1:0-18031 GCF_035492435.1 Trinickia sp. | reverse complement strand
CAGATGCGCGCGTTCACGAACCTCACGCTGGCCGAGCAGCGCGAGATGCTGGCGCAAGACCTTCAGCAGACGCCCGGCGAGACAGTTGGCGACGTCAGGCACTTGCACCGGCTCTGGCGTATCGGCGATGCGGACGCGATCGCCGCGTGGTCGGCGGCCAAGACCGATCGGCTTGCGACCTCGAAGGCCGCTGCGCGTGCGCTCGACAACAGGATTTTGTTCGAGCGCAATCGTCGCTATACGAGGCGTATGCTCGCGATCACAGCGCCGAACAAACCGGTTTTCGTTGCGATCGGCGCGCTGCATCTGGGCGGCCCGAAGGGCGTGCTCGCGCTGCTGCAGCGGCGCGGATGGACGGTCGAGGCGAAGTGATTTCGGGCCTCGCTGCATCGCGCGCGTTAGCCGGTCAGCCCGTCAACCGTGAAGCAGCGCGCACGTCGATACCGTTCACCTCGAGCTCGGCACGCAACCGGCGTGCAAACGCAAGCGCATGCGCGCCGTCCCCGTGCAGGCAGAGCGTGTGGATATGAAGCGGCACAATGCGGCCATCGACTGCTCGCACGCGCTTGTCACGCACCATCGAAAGCACATGCTCGAGCATGGCGTCTTCGTCTTCGATCAACGCGCCGGGCTCGCTGCGAGGCACAAGGGAACCGTCGGCGCGATAGCCGCGGTCGGCGAAGCCTTCCTCGATGGCGACAAGCCCTGCCTCGCGGGCGGCGTCGATCAAGCCGCTATGGGCGAGCCCAAATACCGCCATCGACGGATCGAAGTCGTGCACGGCCGATACGATCGCCTGCGCGATCTGTGGGTCGCGTGCGGCTTGGTTGTAAAGGGCGCCGTGCGGCTTCACGTGTGCCACACGAGCACCCTCAGCCTGCGCAATGGCCGAAAGGGCGCCGAGCTGATAGAGCACGCCTGCGTAGATGTCGTCGGCGGGCAGGCTCATCTCTTTGCGGCCAAAGTTGACGGGGTCGTGAAAGCTCGGATGCGCGCCGATCGCGACTCCCTTCGCCATGGCGAGCCGCACGCAATCGCGCATGGCGTTCGCGCCGCCCGCATGCCATCCGCAAGCGATGTTCGCCGAGCTCACGAGATCGAGCAGCGCCGCGTCGCTACCGCAGCCTTCGCCCACGTCGGCATTCAAATCGATTTCCATCACTCCCTCTTCCCACTCCCTTCAAGCGGCGCGCACAGCTCGTCGCGACCGCTCTTCATACATGGCCAGCGCGACATCGATTTGCCGCAGGTAGGCCTGTTGTTCGCCAAGCGCGAAGCGCGCTTCCTCAATCGAGCTGGGAACGAAGCGGACGGTGCCGTTGAGCCGTACCTGCGCGAGCCGCCACAAATCGGCGCGTATCACGGCGCCGATGCGCGCGTAGCCGCCGGTCGTTTGGGCGTCGCTCATCAGGATAATCGGTTGGCCGTTCGGGGGCACCTGTATCGTTCCCGGCAGCACCCCATGGGACAGCAACTCGGTGAGCGTTTCGCGTTCCAGTGCCGTGCCAGCGAGCCGATAGCCCATGCGGTTGCTGTGCGGTGTCACGCGCCATTCTTCGGCCCATAACGCTTCGTGTGCTGACTCCTTGAAGCTGTCGTATTCGGGGCCGCGCAGCACGCGGATTGGTACCGCGCGCTCAGCGCCGGTTGCGTGGTGAGCGCGCCAGGCCGGTTCGCGAGCGAAGTCGGCAAAGCGACACCACTCCGGCGCCTTGACGCCGAATGGCGGCGCGTCCACGCCGATCCCCGCGCCGGGCCGGTTGGCCGGCACGCCGACAGCTAGGCGGTCGCCTTCGCGCAGCGTGCGCCCGCCGAGCCCGCCGAAGTTCGCGTTGAGATCGGTGCTGCGCGAACCGAGCATCGGCAGGACGTCGATGCCGCCGCGCACGCAAACGTACCCGCGCATGCCGCGCTTTGCACCGTGCAAGACCAGTTCCTGACCGGCTCGAACGGGCAGGCTCCACCAGGCGGGCACCGCGTCGCCGTCGAGCGTCGCGCCGAACTCGGCACCCGTGATGGCGATGCGCATGGCGCGCGTGAAGCGCAGCGCCGTCGGACCTACCGTTACCTCAATGGCCGCCGCAGAGGGGGCGTTGCCAACGAGCCGGTTGCCGACTTCGAGTGCGAGTTGATCGAGCGCGCCTGCCGTCGTGACGCCATGGTGCCGGTGGCCGGTCCGGCCAAGGTCCTGCACGGAGGTAACGATGCCGGCGCGTAGCACTTGGATCATGGCTCGATCCCCGCGATCGTGAAACGCACGTGGTCGCCCGGTCGCAGCAGCGTGGGCGGCGTGCGGGATGGATCGAAGAGCGAGAGCTCCGTGCGGCCGAGCAACTGCCAGCCGCCTGGCGACGCCGCCGGATAGATGCCCGTTTGTGCGCCGCCGATGCCTACGGCGCCGGCCGGCACTTCGATACGCGGCACCGAGCGGCGTGGCGTGTGAAGCGACGCATCCAGTCCGCCCAGGTAGGCGAAACCCGGCTGAAAACCGAGAAAGAACACGACGTACTCACCTTGTGCGTGCCGTTTGACGACCTCTTCGGTGTCGAGGCCCGTGTGCGCCGCCACGACTGCGAGATCCGGGCCGAATTCGCCGCCGTAGTGCACTGGAATTTCAATCTCGCGCGCGGCCGGCCGCTCTGCGATTTCCGCTGCGTGTTCCCACGCCGTGGCGAGCAAGCCCGCAAGCTGCGACGCGTCGGTCGCAAGCGGATCGAACACGATCGTCAGATTGTTCATGCCGGGCACGACCTCGACAACATGCGGCCAATCGCGTGCGGCATCGGCGACGGCCCACACGCGCTTCTGACAGGCCAGCGTGGCAGGGGGCGGCGATTCGCATACGAGAGCCGCATCGCCGAAGGGAAAGATACGGGGTTGAGTCATCGATGGAGTCTCGCCGGTAAGGTCTTGGGGCATGGCGCGCTGAGAATAGGATGCTGATGTTGGGCGTGCCCACTGCTTGGCGGTACATTATCGACAAGTTATCAGACATGCGCGAGCGATGTCTTTTTGCCGCACTCCTTGGAGGTCGGGCGCGTCAATGTGCCGATTGGAGCGGTGGCCCAATTCCTCTTTAACGTAACGCGTTTGGCGCCCGGCGTCCGGCTTCTAGGGCACGGTTTTAACGCCCGCGGCATTATTTTGAGCGCTGCGCCGCCGACGCTGGACGAAATCGTTTTCAACCATTCGAATCGATCGGGACAATGCTGCGCGAGCTCAAAACATTTCTGGCGGTGGTGCGATTCGGCAGCTTTGCGAGCGCTGGCGCGAACATCGGTTTGACGCAATCGGCCGTCAGTGCGCAAATGCAGCGTCTTGAACAAGACCTTGGATACGCGCTGTTCGACCGCAGCGGCCGCGCGGCAACGCTCAACGCAGCCGGGAGGCAAGCGGTGGCATTCGCCGAGGACATGCTGTCGACCTACGCCAGGCTTGCGAACGAGGGCGGTGTGAGCGAGCGCTCTGGCCTATTGAGAGTCGGGGCGATCGCGTCCGCGCAGGCGTCGTACCTCGTGCCGGCGATCGAGCGGTTTCGCCGCAAGGCGCCGGGCTGGCGGATTCGCGTGATTCCCGGTGTCTCGCTCAACCTGCTTGCTCAGGTCGACTCAGGTGAGATCGATGTCGCTGTGATCATCAAGCCACCCTTCGCGTTGCCGGCCGAACTGAAATGGCGCGTGCTGACGACGGAGCCTTTTGTGCTCGCTGTGCCGCGCAAGTTGCGCGGCACGCCCTGGCGCGAGTTACTGAAGACGCAACCGTTCATTCGATACGACCGCAACTCGTTTGGCGGTCGGCTTGTGGACCGCTTTTTGAAGAAGGTACGGGTGACGGTGCATGATGTCGTCGAGCTGGATGAACTGCAGGGCATCGTGGGCCTTGTCGCGCAGGGCGTCGGCGTCGCGTTGGTGCCAATGGCGGCGGCGCTGCAGTTGCCACGGTCAGTGACCGCGCTAACACTCGGCGAGGATACGTTCGTGCGCGAGATCGGGCTTGTCGAGCGACACACGGGCGAGCAGGCCTCAATGGCTGCGGGCTTCTCTGCCTGTCTGTGACCGGCTGAGCGTCGGTGCCCATTGCCAGGCGGCAAAGGAGAAGGCGGGCGCTTATTTGCCCACCAGCGCGTTAGCCCCGTCACCCGCTGGCGCTCCGGTGTCGCCGAGCAGTTCGGCGAGTGCGCTGACGACACCGGCGTGTCCCGGTGTATCGGCGCGCCGCACGAGCCCGATCGAGCGCATGGCTGGCGTCGCGCCCAGCGGGATCAGACGCAGCAGCGGGTCGGCTTCCCAGCCCCGTCCGTGCAGCTTCGGTAACACTGAGACGCCAACGTTCTTCCTGATGAGCGCGACAATCGTTTCGATCGAATTGAGCTCGATGTACTCATCGACCTCGAGGCCGAGCGCCGCGAGCACCCGCTCGACGACGTGTCCGGTCCGCACGCGCCGGTCATATCTCAAGAAGCGTTGCTCGCTCAGAATGCGCCGGGGATCGTCGCCGCAGACGTCGCGGTTGACCACAAGCATCAGCGCCTCGCGGTAGAGCGGCGTCCAGACGAGCTCGGCAGGCGTTGTGCCATCGGCCGGCTCCACAATCGCCGCGATGTCGACGTTTCCTGTCTCCACCATCGCCGTCAGCTCTTCCGAGCGGGCGGTCGTCATGCGCACCTCGATTTGTGGGTGCTGGCTTTTGAACTGGGCGACGGCGAGTGAGAGCGCGTCGTTGACCGACACGATGCCGCCGATCCTCACCAGCCCCCGCATCCCATTCGCCGGGTACGGCGCTTTGACTTCGAGTTCCGTCATGAGTCCGAGCATTTGCTCGATCTTCGGGAGAATCTCGATGCCCTCGGGCGCCAGCTTGATCTGCCGCCCGCTGCGGTCGAAAAGCCGCCTGCCGAGCTCGTCCTCGAGGGCCTTCATCTGCAAGCTGACCGCCGCCAATGTCAACCCGGCCTTATCGGCTGCCGCCGCGAGCGATCCCGTTTGGGCGACCAGACGAAACGTTTTGAACCTCCTGATCGTGTGCATCGCATTCCCCATCGTCTCAATTTCGTCTTGATTTCGACTCAATGTCGGGTTTTCTGACGGCCTGACACTTTAAAGCGGTTTAAGCATCGTCAAGAAAATTTAAATCTTTCGTTTAGAGCGAGCGTACACAATCGTTTAAATCGCTGCTCTCGAGTTGAACGCAAGCTGTACCGCCTTGGGATCACCATGCTTTCAGAAAGACCGTTCATTCTCGAAGTCACCGGTCTCACCCTCACCTTCTCGCGTGAGGCGGCGACGCCGAACCTTCTCGACGGGGTGTCGTTCTCCGTGCGCGAGGGCGAGACGCTTTGCATCGTCGGCGAGTCGGGTTCTGGCAAGAGCGTCACGTCGCTTGCGTTGATGGGGCTATTGCCGAGCCCGCCCGCTCGGATCGTCGCAGGCACGGCGATGTTCGAAGGCCAGGATTTGCTGAAGCTGCCGGAGCGCGCGCTCGCCGATATCCGCGGCAACCGTATGTCGATGATCTTTCAGGAGCCGATGACGTCGCTCAATCCGGCGTACACGGTCGGCCAGCAGATCGCCGAAGGCATCGAGCGCCATCGCGGCGCGCGCAAAGACGAGGCTCGCGCCGAAGCGCTCGAGCTGCTGCGCCAGGTGGGCATTCCCGCAGCCGAATCGCGCCTCGACGCTTATCCGCACGAGCTTTCGGGCGGCATGCGCCAGCGCGTGATGATCGCCATGGCACTGGCAAACCGGCCAAAGCTCCTCATCGCCGACGAGCCCACCACGGCGCTCGACGTCACCATCCAGGCGCAAGTGCTGTCGCTCGTGCGGTCGCTGCAGCAGGCAACGGGTACCGCGATGGTGCTCATCACGCACGACCTCGGGGTGGTGGCCGAGATGGCCGACGAAGTGGCCGTCATGTACGCGGGCACCATCGTCGAGTGCGGGAGCGTCGCCGAGATCTTCGACGATCCCCAGCATCCCTACACCATCGGTCTTATGGGCGCCGTGCCCACCACCGGTAAGCGGCGCGGGCCGCTGGCGACGATCCGCGGCGCTGTGCCGCCGCCGGAGCAGATGCCGCGCGGCTGCCGGTTCTCGCCGCGCTGTCCGTTCGCCGAGCCGCGTTGTCATGAGACGGCGCCGGCCACACGCATGATCGGCGGCACGCATCGTGTCGCGTGTCACTTGGCTCCGCTCGAGGCGCTAGCCACCGACATGCCGCGCAGTAGGGAGACCGCATGAGCGCCATTCTGGAAGCGCAAGGACTCGTCAAGCAGTTCGGCGTGCGCTCGCGCCTCTTGTCGCAAACGCCCGTCGTGCATGCGGTCAATGGGGTGTCGTTCAGTGTGCACGAAGGCGAGACATTCGCCATCGTTGGGGAATCGGGCTGCGGAAAATCGACGCTCGGCCGCCTGCTGCTGCGTTTGCTCGATGTCACCGCGGGGCGGGTCATCTACCGGGGCACGGACATCACCGATCTTTCGGCTCGCGCCCTGCGGCCGTTGCGTCGCGAAATGCAGCTCGTTTTCCAGGACCCGCTCGCGTCGCTGAACCCGAGCATGACGATAGGGCGCATCATCGGCGAGCCCATTGAGCTGCATGGCCTGGCACGTGGCGCGCAACGCCGCGAACGCGTTGCCGAGCTGTTGCGCACCGTCGGGCTGCAGCCCGGCTATGCCGAGCGTTTCCCGCATGAGTTTTCGGGCGGCCAGCGGCAGCGTATCGGCATTGCACGCGCGCTCGCCAGCGAGCCGAGGCTTATCGTTGGTGACGAGCCTGTGTCGGCGCTCGACGTGTCGGTTCAGGCACAGGTCATCAATCTGCTGGAACGGCTGAAGGCCGAATTCGGGCTCACGCTCGTCATCGTGGCGCACGATCTCGGCGTGATCCGCCACATGAGCGACCGCGTCGCCGTGATGTACCTGGGAGAGATCGTCGAGCTGGCGAGCGTCGATGCGGTCTTCGATACGCCGCTGCATCCCTATACCCAGGCGCTGTTGCAGGCGATACCCGTGAGCCATCCGGGTTTGCGGCGAGAGCGACCCGCGCTGACGGGCGATCTGCCGAGCCCCACGGCCCCGCCGCCCGGTTGCCGCTTCCACCCGCGCTGCCCCCACGCCAAACCGCTGTGCCGCGAGGCGAAGCCGGAACATGAAACGCTCAGCGATGGCCGTCAGATTGCCTGCCACTTCTGGCGGGAAATACAGATGAGCGGTGCTGGCGCGCCGCTCGAGGCCGCAGCAAGCCCCAAGCTCGCACAGCGGCTCGCGCTCTATCGCGAGCGCCAGGCAAAGGTTGAGGCAGCCGAGGCGGATGCCTAGGCAGCCATTGAGGCAGCCAGCGCGCCAATTTTCAGACTTTCAACTACGAGAGGAAAAGAGTCCATGCGTCGCTCCATCGCACAGTGTGTTCTTGCCGGCGCTCTCGCAGCGGGCGCCATTCCGGCCTTTGCGCAGTCGATGCTGCGCATCGGGCTGCAGGATGACATCGGCACGCTGGACCCTGCGCGCAGCAGCCAAGTCGCCGATCGCATCGTGATGCGCTCGATGTGCGACTCGCTGGTCGATGTTGATGCCAACCTCAAGATCGTGCCGATGCTGGCGACCTCATGGCAAGTGAGCGCCGACGGCAAGACGTGGACGTTCAAGCTGCGCCACGACGTGAAGTTCCATGACGGCGAGCACTTCGATGCAGCGGCCGTCAAGGCCAATCTCGATCGGTATCGCACCCTGCCCACGAGCAACCGCAAGAGTGAGCTCTCGTCAGTCGATCATGTCGACGTCATTGCGCCGGACACCGTCGCGATCGTCATGAAGGAGCCGAACTCGGCGCTGCTCGCGACGCTTGCCGATCGCGCCGGCATGATACTCGCGCCGAAGACGCTGGCCGACAGTGCCGGTGTTGCGGCGCACCCCGTGTGCTCCGGCCCGTACAAGTTCGTTGAGCACGTGCAGAACGACCGCGTCGTACTGGAAAAATTCGCCGATTACTGGGATGCAGCGGCTTATCCGCTGCAGAAAGTCGTCTACATGCCGATGCCTGACAGCACCGTGCGTCTCGCGAACGTGCGCTCGGGTTCGCTCGACATGCTCGAGCGGCTTTCACCCAACGATGTGAAGGCGGTGAAGAGCAATGCCACGCTGCAGTTCAAGCCGATCGGCGGACTCGGCTACAGCTATATCGTGCTCAACGTCAGCCCGCGCGGCCCCGCTGCGTTGAAGGACAAGCGCGTGCGGGAGGCGATCGAGCTGTCGATCGACCGCAACGCGCTCGATCAGATCGTCGGTGCGGGCATCTACAGCGCACTTGATCAGGCATTGCCGGCGAGCAGTGCCTATCACGACGCGGCCCTGGCGGTGACGACACGCGATGTCGCCAAGGCCAAGACACTGCTGAAGGCCGCCGGCTACGAGCATCTGGAGTTGGCGATGACGTTCGGCAACGACACGGTGTCGACGCAAACCGCGCAGATGCTGCAGGCGATGCTCTCGGAATCCGGCATCATGCTCAAGCTCAAGCCGCTCGACTACCCGTCGGCCCTCGATGCCGGCCACCGCGCCGATTTCGACCTGCTCTATTCGATCTGGTCCGGGCGCGTCGATCCTGATGGCAACCTGCACACGTTCGTCACCTGCAAGGGGGCGCTCAATTACGGGCAGTACTGCAACCCGCAGGTCGATCATCTGCTCGACGCTGCACGCATCAAGTCGACGATCCCCGAGCGCAAGGCGCTTTATGACCAGGCGCAGACGATTCTCTCCGACGAGCTACCCATCGTCTATCTGCATGACCAGCCCTGGCCTTACGTACTCACGCAAAAAGTGCAGGGCTTCAACGCCTACCCGGACGGCTTGATCCGGCTGCGTGGCGTGAGCGTCAAGGGCTGAGCACATGTGGCGCATCGTTGCCCATCGCCTGGCGATCGCTGTCCCGACGCTCGTGCTTGTATCGATGATCGTGTTCGGGTTGCAGAAGATGCTGCCGGGCGACCCGGTGCTGGCGTTGGCCGGCGAGGATCAGGATCCGCATGTCATCGCCACGCTGCGTCATCAATATCACCTTGATCGCCCAGTGCCCGTGCAATACGCGCTCTGGGTGCGCGATCTCATGCATGGCAATCTGGGCACGGCATTGCGCACGGGCGTGCCCGTGACGACACTGATCGCCCAGAAGTTGACGGTGACGTTGCAGCTCGCGACGTTCGCGATGGTGATTGCCGTCATCATCGGCTTGACGGCGGGTGTCCTGTCCGCATCGAATCGCGGGAGGGCGCTCGATCATATTGCGAATATCTTCGCGTTGTCGGGCATGTCGATACCGAATTTCTGGCTCGGCATCTTGCTGATCCTCGTCGTTTCGGTCCATTGGCACTGGCTGCCGTCCTCAGGCTACGTCTCGCCCTCGGAAGACTTCTGGCTCAGCATCAAGACGATGATCATGCCGGCCTTTGTGCTGGGGGCCGCGCTCGGCGCGCAGTTGATGCGCCACACGCGCAGTGCGATGTTGAGCGTGCTGCATGCGGATTACGTGCGTACGGCTCGCGCGAAGGGCCTGCTGCGCACGACGGTCATCGTGAAACATGCGTTTCGTAACGCGTTGATTCCGATCGTGACGGTGCTCGCCTTGTTGTTCGGTGAGTTGCTGGCGGGCGCGGTGCTGACGGAGCAAGTGTTCACGATCCCCGGCTTCGGCAAGCTCATCGTCGATGCCGTTTTCAATCGAGACTATGCCGTCGTGCAAGGCGTCGTGCTGGTCACGGCGTTGACCTACATCGCCGTCAACCTTGTCGCGGACATCGTTTATGTGCTGCTCAATCCCAAGTTGAGGCGCCGCTGATGGCCACCGTTTCTGCTGCAACATCCGCACCTCAGGCGCCGGCACGGCGCGGCCGGCGTCGCGCGCTCGCCAAGTTCGCGCGCAATCGTGCCGCGTTGGTGGGCGCCGCCATCGTGTTGATCGTCATCGTTGTCGCTGCGCTGGCGCCCTGGATCTCGCCCTTCGATCCGGTCCAGGCCGA
The DNA here is from genome assembly GCF_035492435.1 of Trinickia sp. Lineage (GTDB taxonomy): Bacteria > Pseudomonadota > Gammaproteobacteria > Burkholderiales > Burkholderiaceae > Trinickia. The sequence goes on along the minus strand of NZ_DATJJF010000171.1, from coordinate 8,020 downwards.
TTTCCTCCATGTGCGCAGCGCACCGGATGCGATGCATTGGTTCGGCACCGACGAGCTGGGCCGCGACATCCTTAGCCGCATGATTTGGGGCGCGCGGGCGTCGCTCGCGGCCGGCGTGGTCTCGGTGGCCGTCGCAGTGGCGATCGGTGTGCCGCTCGGACTTATTGCGGGCTATTTCGGCGGTCTCATCGATACCGTCGTCTCGCGTGTGGCAGACGCGCTGCTTTCGATCCCGTTTTTGATTCTTGCCATTGCTCTGGCGGCATTCCTCGGGCAGAGCCTGACGAACGCGATGATTGCCATCGGCGTGTCCGCCATGCCGCGATTCGTGCGTCTCTCACGCGGGCAGGCAATCGCCGTGAAAGCCGAGGAGTACGTTGAAGGCGCGCGGGCGATCGGGCTCGACGATACGCGCATCGTCCTGCGCTACATCCTGCCCAACGTGCTGCCGCCCATCATCGTTCAGGCGAGCCTGACCGTCGCGACGGCCATCATCGCCGAAGCCAGCCTATCGTTTCTCGGCCTCGGCCAGTTGCCGCCCGCGCCGTCCTGGGGCTCGATGTTGAATAGCGCGAAAGATTTCGTCAGCGAGGCACCGTGGATGTCGATTTTCCCGGGCGTGGCGATCTTTCTGACTGTACTCGGTTTCAACCTGCTCGGCGATGGCCTGCGCGACGCGCTCGACCCGCGAGAGCATTGATTCGGGGCGGCACCTTGGCGGTGCTGCCGTTCATTCGTTCGTCGATCAGCAACATTCACCTCCATTTCAGGTTTTGTTCCGTCCCCATGTCGACATTCAATTGGCAAAACCCCTATCCGACGGTGCGCATGCCCGTCCTGGCACGCAACGTCGTCTCCACTTCGCACCCGCTTGCCGCACAGGCGGGCCTGCGAGCGATCTGGCAAGGCGGCAACGCCGTCGATGCCACCATCGCCGCGGCGGCCGTGATGACCCTCGTCGAACCCGTATCGAACGGTCTGGGCGGCGATGCGTTCGCGCTCGTCTGGGACGGCAAGAAGCTGCACGGGCTCAACGCTTCTGGCTTCGCGCCTGCTGCGTGGAACGTCGATTACTTCAAGAAGAAGTACGGCGAAGCCTCGAACGGCATCGCCGCTCAACCCAAGCGCGGCTGCGACTCAGTCACGGTGCCGGGCGTCGTGGCCGGATGGGAAGCGCTGCACGCGCGTTTCGGCAGCTTGCCGTTCGCCGACCTGATGGCAACCGCCATCGAAGTAGCTGAGCGCGGCCATGCGATTGCCCCCATCGTCGCGCACAAGTGGGCGGCAGCCGTGCCCGAACTGAAAGACCAGCCCGGCTATGCCGCGACGTTCATGCCGCACGGCCGCGCCCCCACGGCGGGCGAGTTCGTGCAGCTGCCCGGCCACGCGCGCACGCTGAAGATGCTGGCGAAGGAGGGGCCGCGCGCTTTCTACGAAGGCGAGATCGCCGAGCGGATCGCGGCATTCTTCAAAGAGTGCGGGGGCGCCATGACGGTCGAGGATCTGCGCGGCTTCAAGGCCGAGTGGGTTGAGCCGATCGAGAAGGACTACCGCGGCTACAGCGTGCACGAAATCCCGCCGAGCGGGCAGGGCATAGCGGCGCTGATCGCGCTTGGCATTCTGGACAAGTTCAACCTGAGCGAGATGCCGCTCGATAGCGCCGCATCGCAGCACTTGCAGATCGAAGCGATGAAGCTCGCGTTTGCCGACGTCTATCGTTACGTGGCCGATCCCCGCTCGATGGATGTGACGCCTGAGCAAATGCTCGACGACGCCTACTTGAGCGCACGCGCCAAACTCATCGATCCCGAGAAGGCGACTCACTTCGACTTCGGCATGCCGCGTGCGGGCGGCACGATCTACCTCTCGGCTGCTGACGAGAAGGGCATGATGGTGAGCTTCATTCAGTCGAACTACATGGGGTTCGGCTCGGGGGTGGTCGTCCCCGATTACGGTATCTCCCTGCAAAACCGCGGTTTCGGATTTTCGATGGACCCGCGCTCACCGAACGTGGTGGCCGGCGGCAAGCGGCCGTTCCACACGATTATTCCGGCGTTTCTCACGCGCCGAGTGAACGGCAGGCACGAGCCGGTGATGAGCTTTGGCGTGATGGGCGGTGATATGCAGCCGCAAGGCCATGTACAGACGGTCGTCCGCATGCTCGATTACCGTCAACAGCCGCAGGCGGCCTGCGATGCGCCACGGTGGAAAGTGAACCGCGACTTCTCGCTCGACGTTGAGGCCGCGATGAACACCGCGGCAGTCGACGGGCTGAAGGCGCGCGGACATCAGCTCAAATCGGTCGAAGATCCGTACATGGATTTCGGCTCGGGCCAGTTCATCTGGCGGCTCGACGGCGAATCGCTGGAGCACGGCTACGTCGCGGCGAGCGATAGCCGGCGCGACGGTCTCGCGGCGGGTTTCTGACTCTTCTGAGTCTTTTGAGTCTTTTGAATGCAGCGATGCCGCGCGCCTAAGCCGCGCGGCATATGCGCGCCGCTATCTCAGTGACGATCGCGTCGAGCGGCACGTCGTGCAGCTCGCGCGGCAGCGCCGCGACGCGGCAGGCTTCGTACGCGACACCCACGGTCACGGGCCTGTCCGTACCGGGCCAGGCGGCAAGCGTCCGGTCGTAATAACCCCCGCCATAACCGAGCCGATAGCCGCCATCGTCGAAACCCACGCAAGGTATCAGCAGCAGATCGGGCAGCACGCAAGGTGTGAGTGCCGGCTCCGGAATGCGATGCAAGCCGACACGCATCGGCGTTGAGGGCGTCCACGCATGAAAGGCCAGCGCCTCACCCTTCACGGCGACCACAGGTAACGCGGCTTGCCGGCGCGTGTCGCCTGCCAGCCATTCGGTGAGGGCATTTCGCGCGTCGAACTCACCCGGAAGCGGCCAATAGAATCCCACTGTATGCGGCGCGTAGTGGGTGAGCAGATCGAGTATCGCGGTTTCGAGCGCGGCCTCTACGCCGTGCGCTGTAGCCGCCTTGTGACGCGCGTCGCGTAAGGCTTTGCGCAGCTCGGCTTTCGTATTTTCGGCAGGGTTGCGTGCTATGCTGTCGCTCAATTTTTGCTCCACGGATCACGATGTCGACACGCCTTGTTCGAGTATATCGCGCGGCTTGTTCCGCACTCGCCGCAGTGGCACTTGTTGCCTGCGGCACTGCGTCTGCCGGGCGTCATGCCACGCCTTCCGCGCGGGCGAGTGACGATCAGATCTTTGTGCAGCTTCGGGAAGCCGCCCGCAACAACGATGCGGTGCGCGCGGCACAGCTGGCGAGCATGATTCCCGACTACCCCGTCCCGTCTTACGTCGAGTATTTCCAGATCAAGCCGCAGCTATTCGACAGCTCGGGTCATGCCCTTGTCGATGCGCCAGACGCCCCGGTGCTGTCATTCCTGCAGCGCCACGATGGCGAGGCGATTGCTGACCGTCTGCGCAACGACTATCTCGTTGTGCTGGGCGCGCGCCACGATTGGCGTGATTTCGACGCGCAGTATGCGCGATTCGTGCTCGACGACGATACGCAGGTCAAGTGCTACGCACTGGAATCGCGAGCGGCGCGCGGCGAGAACGTGACGGACTCGGCACGCACCCTGCTGGTCGACCCGCGCTGGTACGGTGACGGCTGCGTCGATCTCATTTCGGCGCTCGCCACGAACGGCCAATGGACGTCTGACGACGTCTGGCAACAGATTCGCCTCGCTTACGAACAGGGCGCAACGACGACGGGCAGCCGCCTCTTCGACGCACTCGGCGCGGCACGGCCCGACCCGGCGCTCATCGATGAGGCGACAAGCGCACCGCCCGTGTTGCTCGCGGGCGGCGTGAGGCCAGACGCCGCCTCGCATCAACTGGCGCTGCTTGCAATCACGAACATGGCGCGCAACGACGCAGCCACGGCCGCCGCCACCTTTGCGACGGTCGCGCCATCGCTGACGCTCGCCGAGCGCGCGATCGGCTGGGGGACGATCGGCTATCAGGCGGCCGCGCGTCAAGTGCCGGGCGCGGTCGACTGGTACCGGCTCACGCCGAACGCGCCGCTCTCCTATCCGGCCTACGAATGGCGCACGCGCGCCGCTTTGCTGGCAGGCGACTGGACGATGGTGCGTTGGTCGATCGAGCAGATGCCGACCGTGCTGCGCGAGCGGCCGGCCTGGGTGTATTGGCACGCGCGCGCGCTCAAAGAGGCGGGCGAGACCGCCTTGGCGAACCAGGCGTTCGAGCGCATTGCATCGCGATTCGATTTCTACGGTCAGCTTTCGGCTGAGGAACTCGGGCGCAAAATCACGGTGCCGCCCGCCACGACGGTAACCGATGCTGAAGTCGACGCGGCGGGCAAGACGCCGGGGTTCGAACTCGCGCGGCGCTTTTACGCGCTGGACTTGCGGCTCGAGGGCAACCGCGAATGGAACTGGCCGCTGCGCGGCATGACGGACCGGCAGTTGCTGGCCGTTGCCGAGTACGCGCGCCGCATCGAACTGTATGACCGCACCGTCAACACGGCCGACCGCACGCAAACCGAGCATGACTTCTCGCTACGCTATTTGTCGCCGTTCCGCTCGATCGTCGAGCGCGACGCGAAGACGAACGGGCTCGACGTCGAATGGGCGTACGGGCTCATCCGGCAGGAATCGCGCTTCATCATCAATGCGCATTCGGGCGTCGGCGCGGGCGGGTTGATGCAGCTGATGCCGGGCACGGCTCGCATGGTGGCCAAGAAAATCGGGATGGGAGCGGTCTCGGCGGAACAGCTCAACGACATCGATACGAACATCCTGCTCGGCACGAGCTACCTGTCGATGATCTACAATCAGTTCGACGGTTCGGACGTGCTGGCGACGGCGGGCTACAACGCGGGGCCAAACCGTCCGCGTCAATGGAAAGCGGCGCTGGCGCGTCCCGTCGAAGGCGCGATTTTTGCGGAGACGATTCCGTTCAATGAGACGCGCGATTACGTGAAGAACGTGCTGTCGAATACAGTCTATTACGCGGCGCTGTTCGAAGGCCGTCCGCAATCGCTGAAGGCCCGGCTCGGCTACATCCTGCCTCAGTGAGGTTTAGGCTCGAACGCAGGGCCTGAGCCGCTGCGGGCAACGCGCAAGGCATGACGCACTCAACCGCCACGGCCTGGCTCGACCTGCCGCAAGGAGGCGAAGATGCGACACGAGTCCGTTGCATTGATCGGCGGTTCCGGGTTTATCGGCAGTCACCTTGCGAACGCGCTCGTCTCGGCGGGCAAACGGGTGCGCATCGCGACGCGCCGCCGCGAGCACGCGCGGCATCTCACGCTGTTGCCGCTCGATGTCATTGAGCTCGACGTTTTCGATCCGGTCGAGCTTGCGCGATTCGTCGACGGTGCGGACGCCGTAGTGAACCTGGTGGGAATTCTGCACGGCCGACATGGCGATCCGTACGGTCCCGAGTTCGCCAGAGCGCATGTCGTGCTCCCGACGAAAGTCGTCGCCGCCTGCGAGGGCAAGGGTGTGTCTCGGCTCATTCACGTGAGCGCGCTGGGTGCCGACCCGGACGGCCCGAGTATGTACCTGCGCTCGAAGGGCGACGGCGAGAAGTGCGTGCGCGGTGCGGCGCGTCTCGCGACCACGATTTTTCGTCCGTCCGTGGTCTTCGGACCGGAAGACCGCTTTCTCAATACCTTTGCGTTGCTGCAACGGCTTTTGCCGGTCATCCCGCTCGCCAAGCCGGACGCCAAATTCCAGCCGATTTACGTCGCCGATGTGGCGAAGGCGATCGTGGGCGTGCTCGATCTTGAAGCCGCGAGGGGGCACACCTACGAGTTGGGCGGCCCTTCGGTCTACACGCTCGAGGCGCTGGTGCGCTACTGCGGGGAGGCGACGCATCGGCACGCGCGCATCGTGCGGGTGCCTGACGCGCTCGCCTATACGCAGGCACGGATGTTCGAGCTACTGCCGGGCGCGCCGCTGATGACGCGCGATAATCTCGACTCGATGAAAGTCGATTCGGTCATGCACGCTCCACTTGCGCCGGAGCTTGGCATCGAACCGGCGAGTGTCGAGACGATTGCGCCGGCTTATCTCGGCAAGGCCTCGCTCCGCTCGCGATTCAGCGTTTTTCGTACGACGGAAGGCCGTTAGTGCATCGCGCGGTCGATCCGTTTGTCGTTTTTTTCAACCTCTATTGCCGGTGAAAAATGAAACTTATCATCGCAGACAAAAACTACTCGTCGTGGTCGATGCGGCCTTGGGTACTCATGCGGCACGCTGCCATCCCGTTCGACGAAGTACTGGTCGAGCTGGATCAGCCCGATACGGCGGCCCGCATTCGTGACTATTCGCCGTCGGGCAAGGTGCCGTGCCTCGTCACTGACGACGGGCAGGCGGTGTGGGAGTCACTCGCGATTCTCGAGACGCTCGCCGAGCGCTATCCTGACCGGCCCCTATGGCCGAGCGATGCCGCGGCGCGCGCGCACGCGCGCTCGATTGCAAGTGAAATGCACGGCGGGTTCGCAGCACTGCGTTCGTCGATGCCGATGAACATCCGGGCGCGCAGCGCAGGTACCGGCGCGACGCCGGCTGCGTTGGCGGACGTCGCCCGCATCGACGCTCTATGGTCAGAGTGCCTCGCGCGCTATGACGGCCCGTTTTTGTTCGGCGCGACGTTCGGCATCGCCGATGCGATGTATGCGCCCGTCGTCATGCGGTTCAACACTTATGCGCCGGCATTGTCCGAGGCAGCGCGTGCGTATGCCGAGCGCGTAACAGCGTTGCCGGCGGTGCACGCGTGGATCGACGCGGCTCACGGTGAGACACACCGCATTGCCAAATACGAAGAGCTCATTCGCACATGAAGATTTACGCAGTGGGCGGAGCGATTCGCGACGAGCTGCTCGGTGTGCCCGTGGCGGATCGAGACTACGTTGTCGTTGGGGCAACGCCCGAGCAGATGATCGCGCAGGGCTTTCGCCCCGTCGGCAAAGATTTTCCGGTTTTCCTGCATCCGGCGACGCAAGAGGAGTACGCCCTCGCGCGCACCGAACGCAAGACGGCGGCGGGCTATCACGGCTTCCAGTTTCACTACGCACCTGATGTGACGCTGGAGGAGGATCTCGCGCGGCGCGATCTGACGATCAACGCGATGGCGCGCGAACTGCTGCCCAATGGCGAGCTCACGGGGCCCGTTATCGATCCGTTTGGCGGGCAGGCCGATCTCGCGGCGAAGTGCTTTCGGCATGTCGGCCACGCATTCGTCGAGGATCCGGTGCGGATACTGCGCCTTGCGCGCTTTGCGGCGCGCTTTGGCGACTTCCACGTTGCTGCCGACACCTGCGCCTTGATGAAACAGATGGTGGCGGCGGGCGAAGTCGATGCACTCGTGCCCGAGCGCGTGTGGCAGGAAGTGTCGCGCGGATTGAGGGAAAAGAAGCCCTCGCGCATGTTTGCTGAGCTGCGCGAGTGCGGCGCGCTCGCGCGCGTGCTGCCGGAGATCGACGCCTTGTTCGGCGTGCCGCAGCGGGCCGATTACCATCCGGAAATCGATACGGGCGTGCACGTGATGATGGTCGTCGATCATACGGCTGTACGCGGCTATGCGCTGCCGGTGCGCTTCGCCGCGCTGACGCACGATCTTGGCAAGGCGACGACACCGCAAGACATCCTGCCGCGCCATATCGGCCACGAGATGCGGACGGTCGATTTGCTGAAGCCGCTTTGCGAGCGTCTGCGCGTGCCGAACGAATGCCGCGATCTGGCTCTCGTCGTTGCGCGCGAGCACGGCAACATTCATCGCGTGATGGAGATGGGGGCCGCGGCGCTTGTGCGTCTATTCGAGCGTACCGATGCGTTACGCAAGCCGGCGCGCTTCGCTGAGGCGTTACAGGCTTGCGAGGCCGACGCGCGTGGACGACTCGGCTTCGAGACACGCGAGTACCCGCAAGCCGAGCGGCTGCGCGTGGCGCTCACCGCGGCGCGCGCCGTCGATGCCGGGGCTATCGCGCAAGGATTCGCCGGCGAAGCGGCGAAGATCAAGGATGCG
>NZ_DATJJF010000170.1:0-24731 GCF_035492435.1 Trinickia sp. | reverse complement strand
CTCGATCGCTTGACGCGCCGTCTGCGCCGCGGCTCGGACCTGCTCCGGCGCCGTGCCACCCGGGTGGTTGCGGCTTGCCACGGAGCCCTCGAGCGTCAGATAGTCGAAGACGTCGTCGCCGATCAGATGCGCGACATTCGGCAGCTCGCCGCGCATCTCCTCGAGCGTAAGGTCGGCCAAGTCGCACTGGCGATCGACGCAGACGCGTACCGCGTGCGCAACCGCCTCGTGCGCATCACGAAATGGCAAGCCGCGTTTGACGAGGTAGTCGGCGAGGTCGGTTGCCGTCGAGAAGCCTTGCAAGGCCGCTGCACGCATCGCTTCGTGCTTGACCGTGATTCCCGCAACCATCTCCGCGAAAATCCGCAGGGTATCCGCGACCGTATCGACGGTGTCGAAAAGCGGCTCCTTGTCTTCCTGATTGTCCTTGTTGTAGGCGAGCGGCTGCCCCTTCATCAACGTGAGCAGCCCCATCAAATGGCCGTTGACGCGGCCGGTCTTGCCGCGAGCCAGCTCGGGCACGTCGGGGTTCTTCTTCTGCGGCATGATCGAAGAACCCGTGCAGAAGCGATCGGCCAAATCGATGAAGCCGATGCGCGGGCTCATCCACTGTACGAGCTCTTCCGAAAAACGCGAGACGTGGGTCATGACGAGCGCCGCTGCGGCCGTGAATTCGATCGCAAAGTCACGATCGGAGACGGCATCGAGCGAGTTCGCGCAGATGCCTTCGAAGCCGAGCGTGCGTGCGACGGCGTGCCGATCGATCGGGTAGCTGGTGCCGGCGAGTGCTGCGGCGCCGAGCGGCAAGCGGTTCACGCGCGTGCGGCAGTCGCGCATGCGCTCTGCGTCGCGCCCGAACATTTCGACATAGGCGAGCAGGTGATGGCCAAACGTCACGGGCTGGGCGACCTGCAAGTGCGTGAAGCCCGGCATGATCGTCGCCGCATGCTGCTCGGCTAGCACCGCCAAAGCCATGCGCAGATCGCCGAGCAAACCGCCGATGCGGTCGATCTCGCCGCGCAGCCACAGGCGGATATCAGTGGCGACTTGGTCATTGCGCGAGCGGCCCGTATGCAGGCGCTTGCCCGCATCGCCGACGAGTGCTGTCAGCCGCGCCTCGATATTGAGGTGGACGTCCTCGAGATCGAGCTGCCAGACAAACTCGCCTCGTTCGATTTCCCCCTTGATCTGCGCCATGCCGCGCTCGATTGCGGCCAGATCGTCGGCGCTGATGATGCCCTGTGCGGCGAGCATGGTTGCGTGCGCAAGCGAGCCCTCGATGTCGACGAGCGCCATCCGCTTGTCGAAGAAGACTGACGACGTATAGCGCTTGACGAGCTCGGACATCGGCTCGGAGAAGCGAGCCGACCAGGCTTCGCCTTTTTTATGCAGTTGGGACGTCATGGTGATGGACAGGTCAGGAAGGGGTGGATCCTTGCCGCATTTCGCTGCGGTGGCACGCGCGGTGCGCGCCTGAAACGCCAAATTTTATCACCGAGGAGACAAGCCCCATTTCCTGGGAAGCAGGCTTGTGGCGTAGCCAAGTAGGAACAACGCCTGTCCTCGCAGCCAACTGTGCTTGCAAAGGGCCTTCCTGGTCGGACACTCGCCAATGCGTACTCGGAGGGGGGGCGCAGGGGAGGCTAACGATCGGTCAGTCGTCGGTTGCCGCGCCAAGGGGTTGGAGCGTCGGGTTACGCGAAAGAAACGCTTTCCAGTCCGGGTCGTCTGCGAGGCTTGGATAGGGCTTGGGCGAAGAGATCTTCAATTCGATCGCGCCTTTGCGATCGTGCCAGATCGCATAGACGCGCCCTAGCTGATTGCGGTGGAACGATTCCCAACTGAGCCCATGTATCGCGGCGCCGAAGCGTTGGAAAAGTGCGAGCGACACGCGTTGATACGGCTCGTAAGTACCCAACGGCCATTTGTTGCCATCGAGTCCGAGCGTGCGGCGGTTTCGTCCATCGAGCGGGACAAAAATCGCCGGCCGGCCGAACGAATAGCGGACGACCTGGTACTGAGCGGCAAGGTCGGTCACCCACATGTAACGATCGCGCAAATCCGCAAAAAGAACGCGGCATTCCATCGCCACCGCCGCGATCGAGTTGCCCGTGTACAGAACGGCAAACTCGCTTTTGTGCCCATCGGGCGGATCGACGCGCAGATTCCGAAATGTCGTCGCAGGCGGTTCCCAGTCGCCACCGGCGTGGCGGAAAAGCCGAACGAGATGAGCGCTGTTCGGATCGAGCATCTCCAGTTCGAGATGCCTGGCGTCGAACTGCGGTACCGATCCTTCCCTCATGCTGCTTGAGCGGCTGCGTACGCTTTGGCTGCGCTCACGACCACAGCGAGGCGATCTTCCTCGCTGGCTTTAAGCAGATTCTGACTTTCGCGAGGCAACGATCTCGGCGCGATCAAACGGCCGGCCATCGCCTCGATCGGCGTGAGTCCGCCGAGCAGATCGGTGGGCGAGGTGAAAAAGCCATACGCTGAGGTTCCTCTCAGGCCGCCCAGTGCGGACAGCACCTTGGCGAGCGGCGCTCCCACAATCCCCGGCCATGCCTGAAAGACCGGATAGCCGCGACCGCGTTTGCGCGCGGGGGGGAGAATGGCAAAGAGCTCGCCAGCGTTTTCCCGCTGCCGGACTGTTTCGTCGCTGACGCCGCCGAGTGCGCGGCCCATTTGCGCCGCAGGCAATAGTTGCGAAGGGTCATCACCGGGGGCGTACACCGCACTTGGGGCGGTTGCTTCCTCGGCCAATTTGGCGAGGGCACGCTCGATTTCGAGCTGTCGCTGCAGGACGCGGGCGTCGACGGTGAGTTCGACCCAAGATCGCAACAGTTCGACCGCCGCCGAGTTCAGACCGAGATTGACCAATTGACGCGCGTAAGCGGCGTTGGCCTTGTCGAGCGCCTTGTCGATAGCGTTGCTGGCCGCAGACGCAGGGGCATTCGAATGACGGGACGCGTCACCCGTGCCGAAGGCAACCTGAGCCAGTGAGGACCGTATCTTCTGGTGCATGCGGGCCACCCCCGCCCGGCCAGGCTTCAGCCGCTCCAACATTTCCGCGACGCTCAGTTCGATCTCTCGGAGCGCCGGGTTCGAGGCCTGGCTCTCGTCGGCACGACGCTCATCCCAGTAACCGGGGGACGCGGTAAACATGGCTTTCTCCTAAACCGATTCAGGAGAAAGGTTCGCATGGCTTGGCTACTTTGTCTAGCTTGGCTTATTTGGTCGATGCCATAAACGGCTATGCCGTTCCCATCAATTTGCCGGCGCACACGACCGGCCCGCTTGGGCCGCTGGTAGCGGGGGAGCCGCCCGGCGGTTCCACCGACACCGCTAGTCTTACGAACGCGCTGACCCCCCGAACTTTCATATGCACGATCCTGCCGGGCGGCAGCATGCCGAGCGAGACGGGCTGCCCGTGCTCGGGGATGCCCCAGAGCTGCTCAGACTTGCCCGGCGGCGGCGCGTCGCCGCCCGTCATTCGGTGCGCGCTCATCATCGCGTTCTTTTCGTCCCACATGACGAACACCATTGTCTTGTTCGTATTCACGTCGGCAAGCGCCGCTACATAGGACACCCGCTCGATGACGGGGGCCGCGGTGCCGCCGTTGCTGCCCGAGCCGTCTGACGGTATTGACGCGATGTGCGGTGCGGCGGGGGCGAACGGACGCAGCGCCAGCGCGAGCGCAATCGCGGCGGCGAGTGTCGTCGTCCCTGTTGCGACGATCGACCAGCTCCGCCAGAACGCCACGCTTTCGAACCAGCGCAATGTCGGGCGCCGCGGCGACCGTTTCTCGTCGACAGGCACCGCCCGGGCGGCGCCCCCTTGCCGCATGCTGCCAGGGTTCGCCTCGCCGATGCTGGCGCCTGTGGTCGTGGCTGCGTTGCCAAGCCGACGTTCGATTGCGGGCCATGTCGATGCTGGCGGCGCCACAGCCGGCACGAGCTCGGCGAGCGCGCTGATGCGCCTCGTCCAGACATCGATCGCGGCGCGCACGGCCGGGTCGGCCTCGGCTAGCCGATCGAAACGGCGCCGAGCGCCGCCGCGCAGCAGCCCGAGCACGTACTCTCCGGCTAGCCGGTCGATCAGGTCGGGATATCGGTGCAGGTCCATCGTCACTGGCCTTCCATGCAAAGCTTCAGCTTTTCGAGCCCTCTGCGCACCCACGATTTCACGGTGCCAAGCGGTACGGCGAGCGTCTGGGCGATTTCGGCATGGCTCTGATCGCGCAAATAGGCGAGTGCAACCGCTTGCCGCTGGTTGGCATCGAGCCGCTTCATGCAAAGCGCGAGCTGCCGCGCCGCTTCGCTCAGCAGCGCCGAATCGGCCGGATCGGCTTCGTCACCGGGTAGCCATTCCTCAAGCGTATCGCCGCTTTCGGCCAACGCCATCGCCGGCCCGGCAATGTCGCCCGCGTCGGCACGTACGGCGCTCGCCGCCCGTTCGTTCTTCTGCCGGCGCAAAAAATCGAGCGCGCGATTGCGCACGATCGTGCTCATCCAGGTGAGTGGCGCCGCGATGTTTTCCCGATAGTCCCCGGCATACCGCCAGATATTGATGAATGCGTCCTGCAAAACTTCCTCCGCCCATTCGCGCTTAACCAATATACGAATGGCGACCCCAAACAGTTTCGTCGCCGTCAAATCGTAGAGCGTGCGCAAAGCGGCCGCGTCCTCGCGGGCAATGCGCGCGAGCAGTGCAGTCAGTTCCGGCGGCGTTGGTTCGGGGGGCAAGGCGGTCATCATGCGGTGCGAGAGGGCAGCATGGTTTGGTGGCTCTCCGACGGAGGTCAGCCCATGATGGGCGCGGGGCGCGTCATCGGCCCCCATCATACCTGCACACTAGGCGCCATAACGGCGGCCGGCGGCGCCTCTTTCAGACGCTCATTGGCGGATTAACACGACGAGCAGCAAATCCTCCCGATGGGCCGGTTTCAACGTGATTTGTTCGTAGACGACGTGCCCGTGCCGCGGATGATCGAACTCGCGCGTGCCGCCTTCGCGCACGCCGACGTCTTGAGACGCCCAAAAGCGCGCGAACTCCTCGCTTTCGCCCGCGAGCGCGTCGATCAGTGCGCGCATCGGCGCGTCGTTGAGGTGCCGGATCGAATCGGCACGGAACTGCGCGACGAGCCGTCTTGCGCGCGTTTCCCAGTCGACGATCAACCGCCGCGCGAGGGGCTCGAGAAACGTGAAGTGCAGCAGATTGCGCTCCCGGGCCTTCTCGCACGCTTTCTCGGGGTGGCCTGCGGGGCGCTCGCCGCCATCGAGCCAACCGACAAAGAGCTCCGCGGCCGGCGCGTTCCACGCCAGCGCACTCCACTGGCGATCGAGCACGTAGGCGGGGGTGTCGAGGTGATCCACGGTAGCGATCAAAGCACCCGGGGCATCGGCGGCGTCCGTAGACGGCTCGCTCGGGTCTCGTTCTCCGGCGAGTTCGAAGAGGTAGGCGCGCTCTGCGCGCGAGAGCTGCAGCGCCACCGCGATGCGTGCGAGCGCGTCGGCCGAGGCCGACACTGGGCGGCCCTGCTCAATCCACGTGTACCACGTCGGACTGACGCCGCACAGCTGCGCGACTTCCTCGCGGCGCAGCCCGGGCGTGCGGCGGCGCGGCCCCGGGGGCAAGCCGACCGCAAGCGGCGTAAGCCGCTCGCGATGGGCTCGGATGAATTCGCCAAGTGCGCGCGCAGGCGTGTCCGTCAATGCGGCGCGCGCATTTGCTGGCCGGGCGGCGGGTGGCGCAGCGGGCGGCACATCATCATCCGGCGCGTCATTGACCGGATGCCCGGAGGCGCTAGCGATAGGGCGGTTGGGCGGCAGACTCGCCATCGGTTGTCTTTCAATCGTTGAGATCGGCCGGCGCGCGGCGGGAGGCACTGAGCCGAAAACACCCGGGTGCATTTGATACCAGGATAACGGGTTGCCTTGTACCGGTACCGGTCAAAATCTATTGTAGCGGTAAGCGCGAGAGAGCAACGGCTGACCGCGCCCATTGACCAGGATGTGCGGCAAGCCCAGCCCTTCAAAGGCGGGGAGGATGCCAATCTCCAGGATGCCCACGCGCTTGGTGGCGATGTCTGCCGGACATCTCGGCCTGTAGCGTGTCCTGCCTAATCAGGAGCTATTCAATGAAACACCATGAGAAGGTTGCCGACGCATTCGGCTCGACGGCCGCCGCGTACCTGACAAGCCCGACCCACGCGGCCGGTGCCGATCTGAGCACGCTTGCGGCGGCGGTCGCCTCGACACCTGGCGCGTCGGTGCTCGACCTCGGCTGCGGCGCGGGCCACGTCAGCTTCGCTGTCGCCCCCTACGCGCGCTCGGTCACGGCCTACGACATCGCGCCTGCGATGCTTGAGACCGTCGCCGCCGCCGCAAGCGAGCGCGGGCTCGGAACCATTTGTACGAGACAAGGCGCGGCTGAGGTGCTGCCATTCGACGACGCGTCTTTCGACTGGGTGCTGAGCCGCTTCTCGGCGCATCACTGGCACGATGTACGACCGGCGCTTGCCGAAGTGCGGCGTGTGCTGAAACCGGGCGGCCGGGTGGTGTTCGTCGATGTCGCTGCCGCCGATCATCCGCTCCTTGATACGCATTTGCAGGCCATTGAAGTGTTGCGTGACGGCTCGCATATCCGCAACTACCGCGCCGACGAATGGCTGAATTTCTTTGCCGAAGCGGGCTTCGCGGCGCACATTCGCGAGCGCTGGCGTTTGCCGATGCAATTCGATCAATGGGTGGCGCGCATGCGCACGCCCGAGGTCCGCGTCGCGGCGATCCGCTCGCTTTTGCACGGTGCGCCGGATGAAGTGCGCGAGTACTTCGCCGTCGCGTCCGACGGCTCGTTCATGATCGACGCACTGATGATTGACGCGAGTTGAGCACGCGGGCATCCGGGAACGCGCAACAAAGTCGGGCATTTCGTTGCGTGGGGTAGGGGGCGTGTCAGCCGCCAGGCGCGCGGCTCGGCAAGGTACTGAGCGAGGCGCTTGGCGTCCCCGGGGTGTCGCTCGGACGCACGTGCCCACGAACGAAGGAAAGCAACGGTTCCAAACCGGCCTTTAGGCTGTCGGTTCCCGCCCTTTCCCCCGAGGAAAAAGGCGGGTTTCCAACTGGCGGCCGTTTTACGACGAAAAACCGCGTTCAGCCAGTATTGCGCAGACCGGCAGCGATACCGTTGATCGTCAGATGAAGTCCTCGGTGCAACCGTGCACTGGCGTCCCCTGCCCGATGCCGCTTCAACAGCTCGACCTGAAGGTGATTGAGCGGATCGAGGTACGGGAAGCGGTTCTTGATGGAGCGCGCGAGCAGTGGGTTGTCTGCGAGCCGCTCGTCCTTGCCCGTGATCTCGGCCAGCGCGCGCGTCGTGCACTCCCATTCCGCAACCATGCAATCGAACACCTGGGCACGCAGTGCTTCGTCTTCGACCAGCTGGGCGTAGCGGGAAGCCACCGCCAGGTCCGTCTTGGCGAGCACCATGTCCATGTTCGAGAGTAGCGTGGAAAAGAAGGGCCACGTCTCGTACATCTGACGCAGCAGCGCGAGGCGCTGAGTGCGCTCAGTGTCGCTCGCCGCCTCCTCGAGATACGCCATGACGGCACTGCCGAATCCATACCAGCCGGTGAGCAGCAACCTGCACTGGCCCCACGAAAAGCCCCAGGGAATGGCGCGCAGATCTTCGATGCGCCGGTTCTTCGGATCCTGCAGCTTGCGCGATGCCGGCCGGCTGCCGATGTTGAGCTCGGCGATCTCCGAGATCGGTGTCGACGAGAAAAAGTAATCGGTGAAGCCCGGCGTGTCGTAGACGAGCGCACGATAAGCGGCCATCGCCGTATCGGAGAGCGTCTGCATCGTCTCCTCGAACGTGGCGAGGCTCTGAGGCGCGTTGCCGTGCGGCAGCAGCGTGGCTTCCAGTGTGGCGGCGATGACGGTTTCGAGATTTCGTCGGCCGATTTCGGGATTGCTGAACTTGCTCGCGATCACTTCGCCTTGCTCGGTCAGGCGAATCTGGCCTTCGACGGTGCCCGGCGGCTGTGACAGGATCGCCTGGTATGTCGGGCCGCCGCCGCGCCCCACGGTGCCTCCTCGGCCATGAAAGAGACGCAGCTTGATACCGCGTTCCCTGAACAGGGCGACGAGCGCAAGCTCGGCCCGATAGAGTTCCCAGTTGGACGTCAGAAAGCCGCCATCCTTGTTGCTGTCGGAGTATCCGAGCATGACTTCCTGCTCGCTGCCCTGATGTGCGATCAGCGCGTGCATGCCCGGCAGCGAGAAATAGTCGCCCATGATGACGGGCGCATGACGCAGGTCGTCGATCGTTTCGAACAGCGGGATCACCATGAGCCCGCTTTTCGCGCTCGCGTGCGGGTTACCGAGGGCACCCTCGAGCAGTCCCGTCTCCTTTTGCAGCAGCAGCACTTCAACCATGTCGCTCACCGTTTCGGTGTGCGAGATGATGTAGTTGCGCACGGCCCGGGTGCCGAACCGATCGCGCATGACGCGCGCCGCCTCCAGCACGCCCAGCTCGCTTTGCACCAGCGGCGAATACTCGATATACGGCGAGCGCAACAGCCGTGGCTGTTTGAGCTCGGCGAGCAACAGGCGAAGCTTGTCGGCTTCAGGCAGTGCCGCGTAATCGTCGTGCACGCCGGCGCGTTGAAGCAGTTCAGCGATGACGGCCTCATGCACGTCCGAGCTTTGGCGCAGATCGATGCTCGCGAGATGGAAGCCGAAGACTTCGGCGGCGCGCGCAAGCGGGGCGAGCCGCGGAGCGATGAGTGGGCCGCCGTGATGCAGGGTCAGCGAATCGATGAGCACGTTCAGGTCGTGCACGAATTCGGTAGCGTCAGCGTACGGGGTTGCGCGCACGGGCGGGGCATCGCGCCCTGCGCTGCGCAGCGGCACAGCGCCTTCCCCGAGCCGCACGCGCGCACTCGCGGCAAGCCGCGTGTACACGCCGATCAGCGCTCGCCGGTAGGGTTCGTCGACGCGGTGCGGTGATTGGTCGGGCGAGGCTTGTGCGAGCGCTTTCAATGCGTCGCTTGAGCCGGCGAGCAGATTGGATACGGAGAGTTCCCGGCCGAGCGCGTGCACCTCCTCGAGATAGTGCTCGAAGATGTCCGCAGCCTGGCTCGTGATCGCATGCTCGAGCGTTTCTGCCGTCACGTTCGGGTTGCCGTCGCGGTCGCCGCCGATCCAGCTGCCCATCTGAAAAAACGCCGGCAGGCGCGCGTTCATGCCGTGCTCCGCGAGTTCCGATTCGATGTCTGCATAAAGCGCGGGGATCTCGCGCAGGAACGTCGTGCGGTAGTACGACAGGGCATTTTCGATTTCGTCGGCGACGGTCAGCCGCGAGTCGCGCAGCATGCGCGTTTGCCACAGCGTCGTCACGCGCGCGCGCAATAGCGCCTCGTTTTGCGCACGCTCTCGCGTTGTGAGCGGCTGATCGCGTTCGGCCACGAGGCGCGCGATATCGTTTTGCGCGTCGAGAATGCTCTTGCGCTGCACTTCGGTCGGATGCGCGGTCAGCACGGGTACGATCAATGCATCATCGAAGAAGTGCTTGATCGCGTCGCTATCGAGGTGGCCGGCAAGCGCCAGGCGCTCGAGCGCAACGGCGACCGTGCCGGGTCGCGGCACTGAGCCGCCCAAGGCGTGGACGCGACGCCGCCGGTTGTGGTGACAGTCTTCGGCGATATTCGCCAGATGTGAAAAGTAGCTGAACGCGCGCACGACGCTGACGGTCTGCTCGGGCGTCAGCGCGTGCAGTTGCTGCTCGAGCGCGAGCGCGGCGCTGCTGTCGTCTTCGCGGCGAAACTTGACCGCGTTTTGCCGAATCGTTTCGACGACCGCGAAGACGGCGTCGCCTTCCTGCTCGCGCACAACGTCGCCAAGCAGGCGACCCAGGTAGCGAATGTCCTCGAAGAGCGGCTGGTCCTTGTCCTCGCGGCCGTGCTCAAGGTTTTGGGCCGGCGATGCGGCGCCGGGCGCGGTCGCGGGAAGGGTCGATGAAGGCGGCAATGCATCATTGCCGCGGGCGGTGCGCGCCAATCCGGGAGACGTCACGGTGGGATTCCTCAGTGAAGCCAGAGTCGATGAAATAGCAAAAATGACAAAACCGCAGCGAAAGCCGGAGCCCGCGCCAAGTGCGGCAGGGTTCTCGTTGTGCCGGATGTTCCGGCAGGCCGCGCGCTCATGGCGCCGCCATGGGCGGGTTCAGCATCAGGTTGCCGCACGCCCGATGATCAAGCGTGGGTGTCCTGCGGCCGGTACAAAAAATGGGGCAAGTCATGCGTGCTACCATTCTTCGATGTTCGATCCCGTCATTCGCCGTTGTCACTTATGAATTCCGAGATGCCTTCCTCAGCCCCGCCCGTCACGCTCGTGATCGCCTCGCGCGAGAGTCGTCTCGCGATGTGGCAGGCCCACCATGTGCGAGACGCGTTGCGCAGATTATATCCGTCTTGCGATGTGCAAATTCTCGGCATGACGACGCGCGGCGACCAGATTCTCGATCGTACGCTCTCGAAAGTGGGCGGTAAGGGGCTCTTCGTCAAGGAGCTCGAGACTGCGCTCGCCGAGGGCCGCGCCGACCTCGCCGTCCATTCGCTCAAGGATGTTCCCATGGAGCTGCCGCAGGGCTTCTCGCTCGCGGCGATCATGGAGCGCGAAGATCCGCGCGACGCCTTTGTTTCGAACGCGTATGCCGGGCTGGACGAATTGCCGCACGGCAGCGTCGTGGGCACCTCGAGCCTGCGCCGCGAGGCGATGCTGCGCGCGCGCTATCCGCAGCTCGTTGTCGAGCCGCTGCGCGGCAACCTCGATACGCGGCTCGCGAAGCTCGATCGCGGTGAGTATGCCGCCATCATTCTCGCCGCGGCCGGCTTGAAGCGGCTCGGTCTTGCCACACGCATCCGCGCGTATCTCGATGTTGCGCAAAGCTTGCCGGCCGCGGGGCAGGGCGCGCTCGGTATCGAGATCCATAGCGGGAAACCGGAACTCGCGGCGTGGCTGGCTCCCCTCTATGATCGTCCCACGGCGCTTGCCGTCGAGGCCGAGCGGACGGTGTCCCGCTCGTTGGGTGGCAGCTGCGACGTGCCGCTCGCCGCCCATGCGTACTGGCATGAAGGTGTCCTGCGCTTGGCGGGCCGGGTTTCGATGCCGGATGGCTCGCGTGCAGCCTTTGCCGAAGCCGAGGCCGGCGTCACTTCCGTCGACGAAGCTCAAGCGCTCGGCAGCGAAGTGGCTCGCTCGCTCGAGGCCCAGGGGGCGCGCGAGATCGTCAGCGCGCTCGCGGCGGCGCGCCCGGACGAGCAGGCTCCTTGACCGGCGTGGTGTTCACGGGTGTCTTGACGCGTCCTGCCGGCCAGTCGGCCGATCTGGCCGCACGTCTGGCCGGCGATGGCGTGGCCACGCTCGAATTTCCGCTCATTGAGATCGCTCCAGTCGAAGACGATGCGCCGCTTCGCACCGCGCTGGATGCGCTCGAAAACTATGCGCTCGTCGTCTTTGTCTCGCCGAACGCCATCGATCGCGCGCTTGAGCGGATGGACCGTGCGTGGCCGAGCAGTGTGCCTGTGGGGGCCGTTGGCCCCGGCAGCGTAGCAGCGCTGGCGCGGCACGGCATTGCGGCGCCCGCCTACGAGGTGGTGTCCCCGCCCGGTGCTGACGGGCATAAATCGGACAACCCCATGCAGGGTGCCCACGGCAGCGCCGGGGCGAATGAGGAGGGCGGTGCCCGCTTCGATTCGGAAGCGCTCTGGGCCGCGCTCGTCGCCAAATTTGGCGCATCAGGCTTTGAGGGGCGGCGTGTGTTGATCGTGCGTGGCGACGGCGGCCGAGAATGGCTCGCCGAGCGCTTGCGCGAAGCGGGAGCGCAGGTCGAAGCGGTTGCGGGCTATCGGCGCGCCGTGCCGCAACCGTCGGCTGAAGCGTGGTCGCGCATTCGGACGTTGCTTGCGGGCGCACCGCATGCTTGGCTTCTGACGAGCTCGGAGGGCGTGCGCAATTTGAGCGAGTTGGCGCGTGCGCACCTCACCGAAGCTGAGCGCTTGGCGCTCATGCACGCGCCCTGTGTCGTACCGCACCCGCGTATCGCCGAGACGGCACGCGGCTTGGGTTTTGATAGGATTACGTCATCTGGCCCCGGCGACGAACGTATCGCCGCGGCTTTGCGCAGCTTGTCTGCATCGTCTCGCGCCTCTTTCGATCAACCGGCTCCGGCTTCTTTTTCGGCTTACTCGCGCATGACTGATTCGCACCAGGATTCTTCGCACTCCGCCGTCCCGCCGCCTTCGAATCCGTCGTCTTCGGCAGCGCCGCCGCTGCCGCCCAATACGACATGGCGTGGCGAGGGGCCGAAGCGGCATCGCAGCTGGCTCTTGTGGCTGGCGCTCGCGCTGCTCGCCGTTGCGACGGGTATCGGCGCTTATGCCCTCAACCGCAAAATGGACCGCCTCGACGCGCACACGGCCTCGCGCCAGCAGGCTGTCGACGCGCAAACGGCGGAACTGAACGCGAAGATGGGTCAAGCGCTCGCAGCGACCCATGAGTCCGATACCCGGTTTGCCGAACTCGAGGGCAAGCTTGCGGACGCGCGAACGGCCCAAGAGGCGCTGCAAAAGCAATACGACGACCTGGCACGCAACCGCGACGACTGGACTTTCGCCGAAGTCGAGCAAATGCTTGCGTCGGCGAGCGAGCAGTTGCAGTTAACGGGCAACACTCAGAGCGCGCTGGCTGCACTGCAAAGCGCGGACGGCCGGCTTGCGGCGCTTGCGAGCCCGCAGGCGCTTGTCGTGCGCCGCGCCATCGCGCAAGACATCGATAAGCTCAAGGCCGCGCCCGTGCTCGATTCATCGGGCCTCGCGATCAAGCTCGACGAAGCCATGGCGCAGATCAACACGCTGCCGCTTGCCGGCGAGGCGCCCGTGGCGCACCCGGCGCCTGACGGCAGCGCTGCCACCGTGGCCGGTGCGAGCGCTGCCGCCGCTGGTGAGCCGCGCTGGAAAGCGTGGTGGTACACCGTGTCCGCCGCCGTCGGTGAAGAACTGAAGAGCGTGGTTCAAGTGCGCCGTATCGACAACGCCGACGCAATGCTGATCTCGCCCGAGCAGGGCAGTTTCATCCGCGACAACGTCAAGCTGCGGCTGCTGTCAGCGCGCATTTCGCTCTTGTCGCGCAATGAGGCGACGCTGAAGTCGGATTTGCAGATGGCTGACGCCGCGCTCGCCCGTTATTTCGACGGCGCGGCGACGAGCACACAGACCGTGCGCGGGCTCGTCAAGGAAGTCGCTGCCGCTTCGGCGTCGGTCCAGCTGCCTGATATCAATGCGAGCCTGCAGGCCGTGCGCAGCGCGAAGAGCCGGGGGGGATGATGGCGCTCAGGGGACTCTTGTGGCTCGCCTTGCTGTTCGTGCTGGCTGCGCTTCTCGCGACGGTGGGGCACTTCAACGCGGGGCAGGTGTTGATTGTCTACCCGCCGTATCGCATCGACGTTTCGCTGAACTTCTTCGTCGTAGCGATCGTCGTGCTTTTCCTCGTGCTTTATGCGATGACGCGAATTGTGCGCAACGTCTGGACAATGCCGCAGCGCGTAGCGGCCTATCGGACGCGCTCGCGCGAACGAAAAGCCCATGCCGCATTGCGTGAGGCAATCGGCAATCTCTTTGCAGGCCGTTTCTCACGGGCAGAAAAAGCGGCGCGAGAAGCGCTTGCGCATGAGTCGAACAAGGGTGCCGCAAACCTCATTGCGGCCTCTGCTGCGCATCGTCTGCGCGAATACATGCGCCGCGACGAATGGCTTGCGGCGATCGACGGTTCTGACTGGCAGGACGCGCGGCTCATGGCGAGCGCCGACATGCGCGCCGACGGCCGCGATGCCGAAGGGGCGCTGGCCGCGCTGACCGAGATGCAATCGCAAGGTGCGCGGCGCCTGCATGCACAGCAGATCGCACTGCGCGCACAGCAGCAACTCAAGAACTGGGGCGAGGTGCTGAAGCTCGTCAAGACGCTTGAGAAACGCGAGGCGATTCATTCCGCCGCTGCGCTGAGGCTGCGCCAGCAGGCGGCTGAACACCTGCTGCGCGACCGGCGTCACGATGCCGACGCGCTGCGCGCCCTCTGGTATTCGCTTGCCGCGGCTGAGCGGCATTCGCCGAGGCTGGCTGACCTCGCGGCCGAATTGCTCATTGGGCTGAATCGGCACGACGAGGCGCGCAAGATCGTCGAGGAGGCGCTGCAGCACAATTGGGACGCGAGGCTCCTGCGCCGCTATCCGGATACGGCGGCCGGCGACGTGCTGCCGCTCATCCAGAAGGCGGAGGCATGGCACAAGAGCCGCCCGCAGGACCCCGATCTGCTGTTCGCGCTTGGGCGTCTGTGCCTGAAGCAACAGCTTTGGGGCAAGGCGCAGTCGTTCCTCGAAAGCGCATTGCGGCTATCGACGGACAACGAAGCGCTCGCGATCCGCACGCATCGCGCGTTGGCGCAGCTCTTCGAAGAACTCGGCGATGCCAGTCGCGCGAGCGAGCACTACCGCGCGAGTGCGCTCGCGACGAATGTCGTATGAATGCCGTATGAGTCGAGTCGTCCGACGCGCAATGAGGGTCGGCTAAGCGAGCGACCTTCGGTGGCGTGACCGAGGGCCGTGATCGGGCGAGCGGGCGCAGATCGAGCGCCCGAGCCAAGCGTGTCGGCACGACCCGGCACGCATTGCCGGGTAAGCGGTCTCAAATGGGGCTCGAGTCGCGCTCGGCTATAATGCGCAACGTCTTTATTGGGCCGCGCCGAGATACGATCGGCCACCCGTCACATCTCGGCTTCGCCCGTTTCCTTTCCCAATCATCCGTCGAGAAAACGTCATGAGCTTCAATCACGTCCCCGCGGGCAAGGATTTGCCGCACGACTTCAACGTCATCATTGAAATTCCGGCGCAAAGCGACCCGGTGAAGTACGAAGCCGATAAGGAGCTGGGCCTGCTGGTTGTCGACCGCTTCATTGGCACCGGCATGCGTTACCCGGTGAACTACGGCTACATCCCTCAGACGCTGTCGGGCGATGGCGACCCTGTCGATGTTCTCGTGATCACGCCGTTCCCCCTGATTCCGGGATGCGTTGTGCGTTCGCGCGCGCTCGGCATGCTGAAGATGACCGACGAGTCGGGCGTCGATGCCAAGCTCGTCGCTGTGCCGCATGACAAGCTGAGCCCGATGACGGCGAACATGAAGTCGATCGACGACGTGCCCGAATACCTGAAAGACCAGATCAAGCACTTCTTCGAGCAATACAAGGCGCTCGAGAAGGGCAAGTGGGTGAAGGTCGAAGGTTGGGCCGGAATCGACGCAGCGCACCAGGAAATTAGCGAGGGTGTTGCGAATTACAAGAAGTAAAACGAGAGAAATTTTCTCGTATGTAAGTAGAAAGTAATTTGAAGGATGAATGGCCGCATACCGATATGCTCGGTATGCGGCTTTTTCTTTGTGCTTGCCTTATCGCAACAATCTTGTCAATTACGCACTGTCACGTTTTTGTGACAGTTGCAAGTACGGTCAACCGCTTAGGGCTGAAATGGTTGTTTCTGAAAATTACAGTCCGAGCACTATTCTGGTGCGTTTTCGTTTCGATGTCCTTTCCGTTATCCCGGCCAATTTTGACTTCTTGATGAACGACGGCTTACGACCCAAAGTGGATGCACTGTTTAGGTGCAATCTCCATGAAAAAATTGCACTTAAACAGAGTTTTTTGCCATCAAACAATTTTTGACGCTCGGGTTCTGTTTTGTTATGTTCCAGCCGTCGCGTAACAGGAACTTTTTCCAAAGCGGCGAACAAGTCATGGATTCATTGGTGATTTTGTGAGCTTACGGCTTTGTTAGGATTCCTAACGAAATGCGACTAGGGAATGGCGTCTCGCGGGCAAGGTGGCGATAGGCGACTAATAGACGAAACAATGCGGGTGGTGCTGGCGATGCCCCGGTGAGGGTTGCTTGCACAATGATTGACGAGAAGGGGTGACATGAAACTAACGACTTTGGGTGCGGCCATACGCAAGATCGTATGGGCGGAAGTCGCGTTGACTGCAGCGCTGGGTACAAGCGTCGCTTTCGCGCAGACACAGCCTGCTGCAGCAGCGGCGGCTTCCGATACGGCGGTGGCAGTGCCGGTCGCAGCTTCTGGTACGGCGGCAGCACCTGCTGCTGCATCGGGTGCGACGGCAGCGAAGCCTGCAGCGGCTGCTGCGAGCAACGTCCACCAGATGAAGGGCATCCAGATCACGGGCTCGCTGATCCGCAGCTCTGACAAGGTCGGTTTCAACCAGGTTCAGGTGGTCTCCCAGAAGGACATTCAGAAGAGCGGCTCGGTCACCGTTGCCGACTACCTGCGCACGCTGTCGGCGAACTCCGCAAACAGCTGGAGCGAGAGCACGACCAACAACCTCTCTGCGGGTGGTTCGGGTATTGCGCTGCGCGGCTTGAGCGAGAAATACACGCTCGTGCTCGTCGACGGTCAGCGCGTTGCCCCGTACGGCTTCTTCTCGAACGGCGTCGACACCTTCGTTGACCTGAACACGCTGCCGATCAACATGATCGACCGCATCGAGGTGGTGAAGACGGGCGCGGTATCGCAGTACGGCTCGGATGCTATCGCGGGTGTCGTCAACGTCATCACGAAGCAGAACTACCACGGCCTGGAGCTCGACGGCAGCGTCGGCACGTCCATCAACGGCGCGGGCGGTAACGGGACGGGCAAGCTCGGCATCTTGGGCGGCTTCGGTAACCTGACGTCGGACGGCTACAACGTTACTGCGTCGATCAGCGCATATAAGGACAACGGTTCTACGCTGGCAGACCGCGATTACGGTGCTGGCGAGGACTTCACGAATCGACCGGGCGGCACCTCGTGGCTCTCGCCGTCGTATTGGACCAACCCGGTCACGGGCAATCCGCAGGCGCTCACCGGCGGTTGTCCTTTTGGCGGCAGCGTCAAGCCGGCCGGCACGAACTTCGCTACGGCAGGTTCACCCGGCACTGTCTGTGCATTCAATAATGCCAACGACATCTCGGCCATCCCGATGGAAACCCGGCTGAGTGCGAAGGTTCATGCGGACTTCAAGGTCAACGACACGACTACGGCTTTCGTCGATTTTTGGGGTAGCAGCAATCAGACGACCCAGGGCGACGGCACACAAACCGTTGGCGTTGGCGGCTTGAATCCGCCGCTCCTTTGGAACCCGACGACGAGAACGCTGACGCCGTTCAATATGACGGTACCCGCGGGCCCTAATAACCCGTTCGGTCAACCGGCGTCGCTTACTTACGCGTTGCCTAATGCGTACTCGGAAACGACGAACTCGAACTTCTTCCGCGCGTCCACCGGTATTAAGGGTTCTTTCAGTCTGCCGAACGCCGGCGACTGGGATTGGGCGGCGTCTTACGGCCACTCGCAAAGTATCGTCGACAACACGTTCAACAACGTGCTCTCGGTGTCGGGGCTGGAGAACCTCTATAGCGGCAACTTCAATTACAGCAACCCGTCCGCCGCAGAGGTGAATTCACTTTACACCAACACGAACAGCGAAGCCGTTTCGAAGCTCGACGTGGCTGACGCGACGCTGTCGACCCCGAACCTGTTCCATCTGCCGACCGGCGACGTGGGCTTTGGCTTGGGTGCGCAGTTCATGCACCAGAGCGAGTTCCTGGATCAGGGCGCGAACACCAACGATGGTCTGGTTGCCAGCCCGGCATTGGCGTCCGTTTATGGTCAGCGCAACGTTGCGGCGGTCTACTATCAGTTCGACGTCCCAATTCTGCACAACCTGACGTTCAGCCAGTCCGGCCGTTACGACCACTATAGCGATTTCGGGGGCGCGTTCTCGCCGCGGTTCGCATTGCGCTATCAGCCGATCAAGCAGTTTACGACGTACGCCTCCTACAACCGGGGCTTCCGTGCTCCGACGTTCGTGGAAGACGCGAATTCGTCAAATATCGTGCTGCAGCCGAACAGCCAGACAGGGCAGTTCCAAACCACCGTCATCTCGGGCAACCCGAATCTGCAGCCTGAGCGTACGAAGAACTTCAACGTCGGCTTCCAGCTTTCGCCGGCGCGCACGACTGATATCGGCTTCGATTGGTACAAGATCCACATCGACAACGTGATCGGTAACTCGACGCCGGTAGCCGTCAACAATTCGGCCGGTCAGTTCCTGTACCAAACGGAGCAGTACGTGAACTTGGGCTCGCTCGATACGAGCGGCTTCGAGACCACGTTCCGCCAGTCGCTGCCGACGAAGATCGGTACCTTTACGCTTAGCGGCGATTGGGCTTACGTCCAAAGCTTCTGGATCAACTCGCCGAGTGGCTCGTTCAACGGCGCGGGCAACAACCTGACTTTCAGCCAGCCGTTCGGCGGAAGCTTCCCGCGTTGGAAGGGTAATACGACGCTTGACTGGAACTACCACAAGTGGGACACGGCGCTGACCTGGCAGTACACGGGACCTTACTCGCAGGCGTTTGATGTTCCGGGCGCGCAAAACAGTGTTGCCTCGTACAGCAACTTCAACCTGATGGTGACGTACACGGGTTTCAAGCACTGGACCATCTACGGTGGCGTGGACAACCTCTTCAACCGCATCCCGCCGTTCGATCCGGTTTGGCAGGCTCCGCTTGATTACACCGGGTATGATTCGTCGCTCTATGCCTTCTACGGTCGCTACGCTCAGATCGGAGCAACGTACAAGTTCTAAGGTTTAGGTGATGAGGTAGTGAACACACCGCCTCCCGCGCTTATGCGGGAGGTGGTTGTTCGTTTTTTCTGAAGTTGCAAAGTCCCTCGCGATCGGTTCTAATTCGCGGCCCGCTCATCATGGGTATGGCCGAAAGGCTGCGTTGGGCGGATTGATGTGGGAGATAGCAAAGGTGGTTATGAAAGTGGAAGGACAATCTCCAGCGGCGCCGCCCGGGCTCGGAATGCGGGGGCGTCCGCGCGAATTCGGGAAAAAGCAGCAAAATCCCGTGCGTCGATTCGGCGGCATCGGGGCTGTCATCGTCTTGCACATTCTGCTGGTGTACGCGCTCATCAATGGCCTAGCCAACAAGATCGTGCACGTGATCCAACGTCCGATCGAGACGAAGATCATCGAGCCGGTGAAGCCGCCGCCACCGCCGCCGCTGCCGGTCGTTCAATTGCCGCCGCCGAAGTTCACGCCGCCGCCGCCGCCGTTTGTGCCGCCGCCTGAGGTGCCGGTGCAGGCGCCGCCGCAACAGACCATCGTGCACCAGGCAACGCCTACGCCGACGCCGCAAGCCGTGCCACCCGCACCGCCTGCGCCGCCTGTTAAATCGCCTCCCGTGCAGACCGCAGTCAGCGTGGTATGTCCGAACTCGGACGAAGTACGCAGCTCCGTCGTCTATCCAAAGGAAGCGCAGGAAAATGGCGATACGGGTGACGTCGTCATCGAATTCACGGTGGATCCGCAAGGCCACGTCAGCAATGAACGTGTCGCGAAGTCGTCCGATCACGACAGTCTCGACGACGCCGCGTTCCGCGCCGTGAAGAAGTTCAACTGTATCGCCCAAGGTCAAGCTGTCCGGGTGCAGGTGCCGTTCTCGTTCAATCTGAATTGATCGAAGACGAACACTCTGAATACCGGTAGCAATTGGTTAACACGATTTGATTTTCACGAGTTCAAGGTTTGAACTGAACTGGAGCAGAACATGATGAAGCGTTCCCTCGCCGCTTTGGCAACCAGCGCATTGATGGCCGTCGCCGCGATCGATGGCCTGGCCGTCCCCACACTCGCTCACGCTCAGGCAAGCGACGTCGCAGCTGCTGCGTCCGCCGCGCCCGCGTCCGCTGCGCCCGCCGCGTCGCAAGCGGATCAAGCTACGGCTTCGGCCACCAGCGACGCCGCACCGCCGCCCGCAGCAGCTTCCACTGAGTCGGTCACGAACCCGTACGGTCTCGACGCGTTGTGGCACAACGGCGACTTCGTCGCTCGCACCGTGCTGATCATCCTCGTCATCATGTCGATGGGCAGCTGGTACATCATGATCACGAAGTTCTTCGAGCAAGCACGCGCCAATCGCCGCGCCAAGCAAGCTGACGAACAGCTGTGGAAGGCCGCGTCGCTCGCGCAAGGCGTGAAGCAGCTCGACGAGGCATCGCCGTTCCGCTTCATCGCCGAAACGGCTATCGAAGCTGGCGAGCACCATGACGAAGCGTTGCTCGAAGCCGTGGATCGCAACACCTGGATCGACGTGACGGTTGAGCGTTCGATCGGCAATGTATCGAACCGCCTGCAAGACGGCCTCGCGTTCCTCGCAACGGTCGGCTCGACTTCGCCGTTCGTGGGTCTCTTCGGTACGGTTTGGGGTATCTATCACGCGCTGACGGCCATCGGTATCGCCGGCCAGGCTTCGATCGACAAGGTCGCAGGCCCCGTGGGTGAGGCGCTGATCATGACCGCAATCGGTCTGGCTGTTGCTGTGCCTGCTGTGCTCGGCTACAACTTCCTGGTCCGCCGCAACAAGTCGGTGATGGAGCGTGTGCGTTCGTTCGGCGCGCAACTGCACGCTGTCCTGCTCGCAGGTGGTAAGCGTCGCGCACCGGCAGCCTCCAAGGCCGCCGCGCTCGCGAACTAAGTCGAGGTCAGCCATGGCAATGAGCGTTGGCGAGGGCGATGACGATGAGGTCATGTCCAGCATCAACACGACGCCGCTCGTCGACGTCATGCTGGTGTTGCTGATCATCTTCCTGATCACGATCCCGGTGGTTACGCATACGGTACCGGTGCAACTGCCGAAGGAAACCGTACAACCGCTGCAGACGACGCCGAAAAGCGTCGAGATTGCAGTGAATCGCGACGGCGAGTTCTTCTGGAACGAAGCCCATGTCGATGCAGCAACGATGCTTACGCGCTTGAAAAGCGTCTCCGTGATGACGCCGCAGCCCGAAGTTCACGTGCGCGGCGATCAGAACACGCGCTACGAGTTCATCGGGCGCGTCGTCACGGCGTGCGAGCGCGCGGGCATCGCTAAGGTGTCATTTATTACGCAGCCGCCTGCGCGCGGGGGCTAGGAGTCGAGCTATGGGCATGAACGTATCTTCAGGCGGGAGCAGTAGCGAGCCGGAAGTGATGGCCGACATCAACACCACGCCGCTCATTGACGTGATGCTCGTGTTGTTGATCATGCTGATCATCACGATTCCGATCCAGATGCACGCGGTCAAGATGAATCTGCCGGTTGGCAATCCGCCGCCGCCGGCTACGCCGCCGCAGGTTGTGCAAATCGATATCGACTTCGATGGCACCATCACGTGGAATGGCACGGCGGTGCCGGATCAAGCGACGCTCGAGCATAAGTTGCACGACGCCGCCACGCAGCCGGTACAGCCTGAGATTCATCTCTTCCCGAACAAGCTCGCGCCCTACAAGGTCGTGGCGGAAGTGATGGCCGCGGCTGAGCGCGAGGGCGAGACCCAGATTGGTCTCGTCGGCAACGAGCAGTACATGCAATAAGGAAGGAAGTCGCCATGCGAATTCATCAACGGATGCGGCATGCGGCACTCGTGCTCGCTTTGGGGGGCACGATTACGCTTGCTGGCGTGTCGACGTCCTTCGCAGCGGACACGCTGCGGCCCGACGTAGCCAAGCCGCTCAACGCCGCACAAAACCTCTATCGCGCCCACAAGTATCAGGACGCACTCGCGCAGATCGCCGCCGCCTCCGCGGTGCCGAACAAGACCCCGTATGAAATGTACATGGTCGAGGAAATGCGCGGCGCCGCAGCGGTTGCTGCGGGCAATTCCGGTCTGGCTGCACAAGCCTACGAGACGCTCTTGGCGTCTGGGCAGTTGAAGGGTGATGAGGTGCAACACATCACCGCGACGCTGGCCGGCATCTACTTTCAGGAGCACAGCTATCCGAAGGCAATCGCCACCGGCGAGCGCTATCTGAAAGCAGGTGGCTCTGATCCGCAGATGCAGACGCTGATCGTCGAGTCCTACTATCAGTCGAACGATTTCGCCAACGCGACGAAGCTCCTGAAGTCGACGGTCGATGCGCAAATCCGCGCGGGACATGCGCCTGACGAGTCTGAGTTGCAGTTGCTCGGCACCTGCGCGCAGCGTGCCAAGGATGATGCTGCATACCGCAGCGCACTCGAAGCGCTCGTGGCGTATCACCCGAAGCAGTCGTACTGGGACGATCTGTTCACGGCCATTCGTGGCAAGTCCGGCTACTCGTCGCGGCTCGATATCGATACGTATCGCCTGCGTCGCGCGACTGGATCGCTTTCGACGGCTGACGACTACATGGAGATGACGCAGCTTGCGCTCGTGGCAGGCAGCACGGCTGAAGCCAAGCAGGTCATCGATCAGGGCTTTACGTCCGGTGTGCTCGGGCGCGATGCGCAAGCCGAGCGTGAAAAGCGCCTGCAGGCGCTTGCGACGAAGCGGGCGCAGGGTGTTGCGGCCGACAACGCGCAAGCCCCGGCACCTGTCGATGATGGCTTGAATCGCGTGTTCGCCGGCAAGGCCAGCGATGGCATTGCGATGATGCAAGCGGCGATTGCGAAGGGCACCGACCATCCGGATGAAGCGCAGCTTCACCTCGGCGTGGCCTATTACGTCGCGGGGCAAAAGGCCCGCGCCGTGCAGACGTTCCGTGCAGTCAAGGGTAGCGACGGCTCGGCCGATCTCGCGCACCTGTGGCTGTTGGTCGCCTCGAAGTAACTCGCATCAACGGCGCATCCGCTCGATATCATGAAGTTCGTTACCTTGCGGCTCTTGCGCCGTATTTGCGCTTTGCAGCGCCGGCATCATCAGCTATGCCGGGGCTATGCAGCCGTTGCCGCGTTTGCGGCGGCGGCTGTCGCCGTTCCGGCACACGCAGTGCCGGCGATTGCACAATTTGGTAGTCCTAAGTATCAGACGGGCTTCTCGCATTTCGATTATGCAGACCCTGATGCGCCTTCGAACGGCGATCTGCTATTCGAGAATTACGACGAGGGGCAGAGCTACGATTCGCTGAACCCGTACATCGTGCGCGGCGCGCCGGCGCCCGACATCAAGAACTTGATGTTCGACACGCTGATGCAGCGCAGCTGGGACGAGCTCGCATCCGAATACCCCCTCATTGCCGATGACGTCGAGATTAGCGCGGACGGACGCTCGGCGAAGTTTCATATCAACCCCGCTGCGCGTTTTTCGAACGGCGATGCGATCACCGCCGCCGACGTCAAATACTCGCTCGATACGTTGAAGAGCCAGCAAGCGTCGCCGCTCTTCGGCTCACAGTTTGCCGAGATCAAGGATGCGGTGGTGCTGGACCGATCGACGGTGCGCTTCGACTTCGTCGATGCATCGCGCACTGCGCCGTTGATTGCAGGCGACTTGCCGGTTTTCTCACCGAAGTGGGGCGTATTGCCTGACGGTAAGCGCGTGCCGTTCGATCAGCTGGCGACGCAGCCGCCGATCGCGAGCGGTGCTTATCTGATCGAATCGCGCAAGAACGACAAGACGATTACGTATTACCGCAACCCGGATTACTGGGCGGCGGATCTGCCCTCGCGGCGCGGCATGTTTCGCTTCAAGCGCGTCACCTTCCAGCTGTATCTCGATCAGTACACGATGCTGGAGGCGTTCAAGGCCGGGGCGGCCGACGTCCACGTCGAATACAGCTCGACGCAATGGGCGCGCAAGTACGTCGGCAAGAATTTCGACAACGGCGAGCTCCAGAAGGGCTCTTTCGCCGATGGACCTGCGCAGATGCAGGGTTTCCTGATCAACACGCGCGAGCCGCAGTTCAAGGACCCACGT
Organism: Trinickia sp.; assembly: GCF_035492435.1. GTDB lineage: Bacteria > Pseudomonadota > Gammaproteobacteria > Burkholderiales > Burkholderiaceae > Trinickia. Next base: position 906 of record NZ_DATJJF010000170.1, on the reverse strand, counting down.
GTGCGGCATGCGCTCGCGCTGGCGTTCGACTACGACTGGATGAACCGGATGATGTTCTACGGGCAGTACCGGCGGCTTTCGAGCTACTGGGACGACAGCCCGTTCGGAGCCACCGGCACGCCGAGCGACAAAGAGCTCGCGCTGCTTGAGCCATTCCGCGCGACGCTGCCGCCCGAAGTGTTTGGCCCGATGAATAAGCTGCCCGGCACAGAGCCGCCGGGTTCCCTGCGCGCCAACCTGCGTGAGGCGCGTGCGCTTTTGGCCGAAGCAGGCTGGCATTTCCGTGACGGCGCATTGCGCGATGCCAACGGCACGCCGATGAGAATCGAGATCATCGATGATGAGCCGGGCATGGATCGCATCATCATTCCGTACACGCAGGCGCTGCAGGTGCTCGGCATCGACGCACACATGCGCGAGCTGGACAGTGCGCTGTATCAAAAGCAGCTCGACAGTTTTCAGTTCGACATGACGACATTCATTTACCCCCCGGTGACGATTCCGGGCATCGAGCTGAAACGCCGCTTCACAAGCGCAGCAGCCTCGGAGCAGGGCTCTGAAAACTATATGGGCGTGCGCTCGCCCGCTGTGGATTCGCTCGTGCGTGCGGCAGTTGCTGCAACGACGCTCGACGATCTCGAAGCCGCCACGCGCGCGCTCGATCGCGTGCTCACGAACGAGTACTACTTGGTTCCGCAGTACTACATGCCCAATAACCGAATCGGCTACAAGAAAACGCTCAGCTATCCGAAGACGGTGCCGGCGTCGTATCAGGCTGAGGACTGGGTCATCGATTACTGGTATCGCAAGCCGCAGGGTGCGATTTCCACCACCGCCACGCACTGAGAAGCACGATGTTCGCTTATATTGTCAGACGCCTGCTGTTGATGGTGCCGACGCTCATTG
>NZ_DATJJF010000169.1:0-10447 GCF_035492435.1 Trinickia sp. | reverse complement strand
CTGCTGCATTTGCTCCTTCGTGGCGCGCCCATAGCCGACGACGGCCTGTTTCAGTTGCAGCGCCGTGTACTCGGCAACGGGCACACCGCCCGAGACGAGGCCGCAGATGGCGGCACCGCGCGCCTGACCGAGCAGCAGCGTCGACTGCGGATTGACGTTGACGAAGACTTTTTCGATGGCCGACTGATGGGGCGCATGCTCGCGGACCAGCGTAGAGATGCCGTCGAAGATTGTGCCGAGCCGGGAAGGGAGATCGGCATCGGCGGTTCGGATCACGCCGCTCGTGATGTAAGTGAGCTGCTGGCCTGTTTGCTCGATGATGCCGAAACCGGTGACGCGCAAGCCTGGGTCAATGCCGAGAATTCTCATGAAAGGATGGCGAACAAAGTGCCTGCGATACTACAACGAACGGCCGCTTGCCGCGACCGCTCGTCGTTGTCCACGCGAACGCAAGGCCACTAGCGCCATTAGTGCCATTAGTTCGCAAAGCGATTGCCGAACATCGGCAGGCCGCTTTTCGATTCGGCCTCGGTGGCCTCGTCCTGCAGCACGTCCCAATGCTCGGTGAGCACGCCGTCCGCAATCCGCAAGATGTCGGCGGCGATCCATGCGACGGGGCGTCCGTGGCCTGAAAAGCGTCCGTGAACGATCACGTAATCGCCGTCCGCCACGATTACGCCGGGTTCGTATCGCAGCGTCGGCGGCAGGCTCTTGATCAGGTCGAAGAGACCGTCGCGCCCCGGTGCGATATGCGCGCTGTGCTGGATATAGTCCGGCGACCAGAAGCGTTCGGCGGCGGCATAGTCGCGTCGATTGAAGAGCGTGTCGAACGCTTTGAGCACGAAGGCCTTGTTGGCGGCTTCGGTGGGGTGGGTCATGATGATTCTCCCGAGAGGCGAGTAGCAAAGCGATGCATCACGCCGGCAGAGCCTGAAAGGCAGGGTAGTCGGTGTAGCCCTCGGCTGCCGATCCATAGACCTTCGGCCAGTCGACAACGGCCAGCGGCGCATCGATGGCCAAGCGCGTCGGCAGATCCGGATTCGCAATGAACGGGCGACCGAAGGCGACCATATCGACCAGTCCTGATTCGATGAGCCGATTACCGCGTGCACGATCGATCTCGACGTTCGCGATGAGGTTGCCGCGATAGAGCTTGCGGAAATGGCGGAACATGCCGTTTCCCGCCAACGTCGCCAGCGGCGTCGCCGACAAGTCGGACATGGCGCCCATCAGCAGCAGATGGGAGAGCGAGAAATCGTTGAGCCGGCCAATCACATATTCCGAGGTGGCGAGCGTTTCGTCCGTGGACACGAACGCACCCGTCTCCGACGTTGTGGGTCCCGTCTTGATTCCGGTGCGGTGCGCGCCGATTGCTTCGACCACCGTTTCCACAACCTCCAGCAGGAAGCGTGCGCGGTTCTCCCTCGAGCCGCCATATTCGTCGGTACGCAGATTGGTGCGGACGTTGAGGAACTGATTGAACAGGTAGTGATAGCCGCCTTGGATCTGCACACCGTCAAAGCCGGCCGCAATCGCGTTGCGTGCAGCCCGGCCGAAATCGGCGACCGTGCGGCGGATGTCGTCCTTGTCCATCGGGCGTGGGACCACAGTGGGCTTGTGGCCGCTTGCGGTCACGCTCTGCTGCTCGGGGTTGACGGCCGAAGCGGATAGCGGCGTCTTGCCGGCGAGGAAGTCCGGATGCCCCAACGAACCGGTGTGCCACAGCTGCGCGACGATCCGGCCACCCGCGCGGTGCACAGCGTCCGTCACCACGCTCCAGCCACGCACCTGCGCTTCGCTCCAGAGTCCGGGCACGTTTGCCCAGCCGACTGCCTCCGGGCTCACGAAAACGCCTTCGCTGAGAATCAATCCAGCCGAAGCGCGCTGCGCGTAGTACTCGGCGTGCAGCTGGGTCGGCACCAGCTCGGGATTCGCCGCGCGCATGCGCGTGAGCGAGGCCATGACGACGCGGTTGGGCAAATTGAGGTCCCCAACTCGAATGGGCTTGAGCAAGGGCTGGTTGCTTTCGATGTTCATGGATTTTTCCTACGAAATGGAGGGGCTCACTCAATCACGATGGTGATTGACATTGAGCTTCGTAGATAAGGTTGAAAATGTCAATGTCGATCGCCATTGTTTTTTTCAAAGACGACTATAATTGAGCCCACGTATGCGGGGAGCATTAAGCGATGGGCGTCTCAAAACAGCAGGCGGTGGAGAACCGAAAAGCCATCATCGCGGCTTCGGAGAAGTTGTTCCGTGAGCATGGAATCGATGGTGTGGGCCTGAGCGCGTTGATGAAGGCGGCAGGTTTTACCCAGGGAGGGTTTTACAACCACTTCGAATCGAAGGAAGCGCTTGCCGCTGAAGTTGTGGCGAATGCGATGCACAAGGCCAACCGCGACCTGAAGGACGCCGTTGATGCGCCGATGGAGCCGGGCGGGAACCGTCTAAGGCGGCAGGTGGACTTTTACCTGTCCGGCACGCATTGCAGCGATATCGAGCACGGTTGCGCGGTGGCGGGCCTTACCGCGGACGTGCGCCGCCTCGGGCAGGAGGCGCAATCGCATTTTGCGAGCGGCCTCGAGACGATGATCGAAACGTTGACAGGGCTCGTCGCGCAGCAGCGCGCTGAAAGTGGGGATCAGGTAGAAGCGCGCCGAGAGGCAATCGCGTTCTTCTGCGAGATGGTGGGTGCGCTCATCCTGTCGCGGGCGGTGGCCGGCGCGAACCCCCAACTCGCCGAGGAAATGCTGAACGCGACGCGTCAGGGGGTGCTCAGGAATTTTGCGCTCGACGCGGGAGAGGGCGAGCGCTGAAGTATCGTATGCCGTGAACTGATTACCGCGCACATCGGCGCGGTATGTTTGAGCCGTTGGCTAGAGCCGTCCTCGCGCTTGAATGGGCCAGATATCGACGAGCGTATCGCCATCGACGACGTGGTAGAAGCTGTGCAGATTAACGGTGGGATCGCAGTGAGACGTGACGAATTCGATGCGCTCGCCAAGCGATGGCCGATGTGCGGGATCGCCGATCAGTTTGCCGTGCTCGTCGCCGAAGAACTCGTACTGCGACGCTCCAGCAATGCCGCGCGCAGCGAGCGGCTTTCCACTGTCTGTCGCAAGACTCTTGATACCTGCGTCGACAGTCACCCAGTCTTTCGCATTGACGCTCACGACCGTGCTTTGCACGAAGAGCGATGTTTCGAACGGCGCCGCATGTGATGCATCGGTCAGTGCGTCGAGGTAGGCCGAGTCCATGAAAAGATAGGAGCCAGGCTGCATCTCCGTGAAGACGCGCGCGGACGAGTCGAAATCGTGCGTGCCCGTGCCGACGCCGGTGACGATGTCCACTTGCATTCCGGCGGCTTCGATGGCGGCCACGACAGCCGCCGCATTTCGCCGGAGACCAGCCGCGGCTTCCTCTCGCTGCCGACGATCGCCGATGTGCTGCACATTCCCTCCGTAGGCTTGTAAGCCCCGCAGTACCAGCGTGTCAGTGCTTGCGATCTTGCGCGCCAGGTCGACGGCCGACTCCGCATCCGCGACCCCCGTACGGTGATAGCCCGAGTGGTAATCGACGAGAACCGGTAGCCGATAGCCGAGGCCCGCGGCCTCACTCGCGAGCGCTTCGACGTTGTTCGGGTGATCGACCACGACCATGAGTCGCCCAGGCCCGGCTTGGCGAGCCAGTTCGACGAGCCGCCGAACCTTGTTGGCACCGACGACGGGCGAAGTCACGAGCACGCCGGGAATGCCGGCTTCGACCATGACTTGCGCTTCGCCGAGCGTCGCGCACGAGACGCCGATCGCCCCCGCTTCGATTTGTGCTCGGGCGATTTCAACCGACTTGTGGCTTTTTGCGTGGGGGCGCAGCCCGATGCCTCGGCTCGCCGCCAACTCGGCCATACGGGCGATGTTGCGCTTCAATGCGGGCAGCTCGATGAGCAATGCGGGTGTGTCGAGCGACTGCCGGCTGCCGGGGACTCCAATCAGGTATTGGTTTGCGTTCATGGCGTGTGCGGACGAAGGGAGACGAGCGAGTCTACAACGAAAGGGCGGCGCTCAGCCCGACAACTGCTTCTCGCGTTGAACGGAGTACCCCTCGTGGAGGCAAGTACGGGTGACGCGTTTTTCGTAGCGCTTTCCACGTTCGCCTCAATTTCGCCGACGTGTCCGGCGTCATAAAGCACCAAGCGGCGGCTTCGAAGCCTTTCGCACTTACGGCGAGCGTACTTATTCGACGAGTTTTCTCGGGGTGTGCGTCTGGCGATACAAACCCGAGATCAGGTCCAGCTGTGTGATCATCCCGACGAGCCGCCGGCTCGCATCCAGCACCGGGATAAGGTGATGCCCATGATTCGTGAAAACCGGCACGAGCTCGACGATCCGTTGGGTCAGGTCGGCCGTGAAAACATCAGTGGTCATCAAGGCGCCTACTGTATCCGTGGAGAGTGCCGAGTGCCCCGAAAAAAGCCTCCGCCAATAGTCCGCCAGTGCGCCAGGCTTTCGAGCAGGCCCCTTGATCACAAGATCTTTCCGCGTCACGATGCCGACGACACGGCTCGTCTCGTCAGTGACTGCAAGTGCCGTTACGCCGAGTCGCTCGAGAACGTCCCTTGCGACTTTGGCTTTTGTGGTCGTCGATACCGCAATCGGAAGCCGCGACATGATATCTGCGCAGGTCAGCTCGCTGAAGCTGCGAGCATAGGCTTGCAGCTGTGTTTCCCGCAGCAGCGATTCGAGATCGGCTGGATCGATGTCCAATAACTCGCTGCGCCTGCGCAGTACTGCCTCGAGGTCGGCGTGTGTGAAACCCAACGACGTCGCGGCGGGAGCCGCACCCTTGTCTGCGCTCTGGCGCCCGGCATGCGGGTAACGATGTCCCGTAACGGCATGGAAAACGATCGCGGCCACGACGAGCGCGGCTGTCTGGATGGCAACGGGTGCGAGAACGAAGCGGTAGCCCATTGCGTGAATCGCGGGTCCGCCCAGCACCGCCGTCAGCGCGACCGCGCCTGAGGGCGGATGCACGCATCGCAGCGCAAACATGGCGCAGATTGCGACGGCTACGGCAATCGCGCCGGCAATGACAGGGGACGCAAACCAACTCGCGCACGCAACGCCGATGACCGCCGCGATCAGGTTGCCGCCGACGATGGCCCACGGCTGCGCAAGCGGGCTTGCCGGTACCCCGAAGAGCAGCACGGCAGATGCGCCCATGGGCGCGACCAACAGGGGAATGCCCACGGACGGCCCAAGCAAAAGGTGCGTGGCCCCTCCGGTGAACGCGATGCCCAGCAGCGCGCCAAGACACGCTCGAAAGCGCTCCGGCCATCTGACGGTTATGGGGCCGGGGACGAAGCTGAGAAGCCAGCGAGAAATGGCCGAGCGCGACATGTGAGCGGAAAGAAAGCATTGGGCCTCGTTACGCCGAACGAGGCTGATACCCCGGTGGTGGGTCATGAAAATTTCAAATGCAGGCGCCGATGTGCGTCGGCGCCTGCTCCACCAGGGCAGTCAAAGAGAACGATTCGCTCTGCGATTCACTCGAGCGCGGCTGCCGGGCCGAAGAACTCATAGCGGCTTTGCGCTTGCGGCACGCCGAGCTCTGTCAGGTAGCGCTTGATTGCCTTCATGAACGGAAGAGGCCCGAGGAAGTAGGCATCGATATCGCGCGACGCGGGCAGCCATTGTTCGAGTTGCTGCTTATCGATGAGGCCAATCGCGTCGGCCGCCGGATCCTCATCGCGGCGTTCCGCATAGCAGTAATAGCGCTTCAGTTGGGGATGCCGCTCCGCCATTTCATCGACCCACGCGCGGAACGCATGCACGCCGCCGTGGCGCGCCGCATGAATGAAATGCACCGGACGCTGCGTTTTGAGCGCTGCTTGCAGCATCGCGAGCGTGGGCGTAATGCCGACGCCGCCGCTGATCAGCACCAGCGGTTTATCGCTGGCTGCCAAGGTGAAATGGCCGGACGGCGGGAATAGCTCGAGCGTATCGTTCTCTTGCAGCCGGTCGTGCAAATAGTTCGACACTGTGCCACCCGCCTCGCGCTTGACGCTGATCCGGTATTCGTCGCCCTGGGGCGCGGCCGACAACGAATAGTTGCGCTGCAGCGCTTCGCCGTCGACGACGACACGCAAGCCGATGTACTGGCCTGGCTCGAACGCAAGCAGCGCACCGCCGTCCGCTGGGCGCAGATGGAACGATGTGATCTCGTCGCTTTCCGCGATCTTGCGCGCGACGCGAAAGAGCCGTCCGCCACGCCAGCCGCCCGGCGCTTGCGCCCGCTCGGCATAGCGGGCTTCCTCGATGCCAATCAGGATGTCGGCCAACTGCTGATAGGCGGCACCCCACGCCGCGAGTACCGCATCGGTCGCGATTTCCGCACCGAGCACTTCGCGGATCGCGCGCAGCAGGCAGCGCCCCACGATCGGATAATGCTCCGGCAGAATTTGCAGCGCGACGTGCTTGCTGACGATTTGCTCGACCAGGCCGCCGAGCTCGCCGAGACGATCGATGTGGCGCGCATACATCAACACGGCGTTGGCAAGCGCGCGCGGTTGCGCGCCGCTCGCCTGGTTCGTCTGGTTGAAAAGCGGCCGGACTTCCGGATGCTCATCGAGCATCGACTTGTAGAAGTGGGTGATCAACGCTTCGCCGCCGCTCTCGAGCAGCGGGATGGTGGCTTTGACGATTTCGCGGTGTTCGTTGGAAAGCATGGTGACCTGGCTTGAGGGTGAAGACGGCCTGCGACAAGCAGAAGCCTTCGCAGGAGCGGGGTTCCTGATACAACTTCCGTGCCTAGGAAATATTTACGTATAATCAACGAGCTACGAAAATATGGAGTCGATTTGACCGGAGTCATTTTGACCCTAATCGAGTCAATATGACTGCAAGAACGCTGCTGGATGCGCTTATTCCACTGGTCGAAGACCTGTCGTGCGAGTTGCCGGATGCCGAACGCTATAGGCGCTTGCTCGACGCACTGCGTACGCTTTTTCCGAGCGACGCTGCCGCGCTGCTACGCCTGGACGGAGACACGCTGGTACCGCTCGCGATCGCCGGTCTAAGCGGCGACACACTGGGACGCCGTTTCCGTGTCAGCGAGCATCCGCGCTTCGCCATGCTGTTGGCAAACGTCGAGGAGCCGACGCGCTTTCCGGCCGACTCGAGCTTGCCTGACCCGTACGACGGGCTCGTGGAGGGGCATCCCGCTCAGCTCAAGGTGCACGATTGCATGGGGTGCGTCTTGCAGCTTGGCGGCAAGCCGTGGGGCTTGCTGACGCTCGACGCGCTGGACCCGGCGCGCTTCGACCATTTCGACATGGCGTCACTGCGTGCCTTCGCGAGCCTGGCTGCGGCCACCGTGCAAGTGACTGAGCGCATCGGCGTGCTCGCACGCAGCTCCGAGCAGGAACGGCAGCGCGCGGAAGCGTATCGGCAGGCGGGGGAGCCTGCGCGCCGCGAACTGATCGGGCAGAGCGTGCCGCACCGGCGCTTGCTCGATGAGATCGAAGCGGTGGCGCACAGCGACCTGACTGTGCTGATTACGGGGGAGACAGGCGTTGGCAAGGATCTGGTGGCGCGCGCGATTCATGAGCGCTCGCCGCGGGCGGGCAAGCCGCTGATCAGCCTGAATTGCGCCGCGCTGCCGGACACGCTGATCGAGAGCGAACTATTCGGCCATGTGCGCGGCGCGTTTTCCGGGGCGCTCGGCGATCGACGCGGCAAGTTCGAACTGGCCCACGGCGGCACGCTGTTTCTTGACGAGGTGGGCGAGTTGGCGCTGCCGGTTCAGGCGAAGCTGCTGCGGGTGCTGCAAAACGGGCAGTTGCAACGTATCGGGTCCGACGATGAGCATCGGGTCGATGTGCGCGTCATCGCCGCGACCAATCGCGATCTCGCGGAGGAAGTCCGCATCGGACGCTACCGCGCCGATTTCTACCATCGGCTCAGCGTGTACCCGTTGTCCGTTCCACCGCTGCGCGAGCGCGGGCGCGACGTGCTCTTGATCGCAGGCTTCTTCCTTGAGGAAAATCGTGCACGGCTCGGCTTGTCCACGCTGCGGCTCGCAGCCGATGCGCAGGCCGCGTTGCTCGCGTATCGCTGGCCCGGCAATGTCCGCGAACTCGAGCACCTGATCGGCCGCAGCGCAATGAGAGCGTTGGCGAGCCAGCGTGAGCGGCCACGCATCTTGACGCTGACTGCCGAGGATCTCGGCCTCGAACTCGAACTTGCGCATGATCGAGCTCCCACAGACCGACGAGATGCAACGGTGGCCCAACCGGCACCCGATGCGCTTCCCGGCGGTTTGCGGGGCGCCGTGACCGAGTTCGAGCGCAGGCTCGTCAGCGAAACACTGGCTTTGCACGGGAACAACTTGGCGTCTGCCGCGCGCGCGCTCGGCCTGGATCGGGCGAACCTCGGCCGTTTGGCGAAGCGACTCGGGTTGAAGTGACATCCAACTGGCGTCGCTGACGACGGTGTTATTGGCGATCATCGGCACGCCATTGGATAGGGGCCGAAGCGAACCTGCTCACGGTTCGAGAGCCCGTGGGTGCGATAGCCGTGCTGATGCGCGTCGTTGTCAGAGGCGCTTACGCGCTGAGCTCAATGGTCAGCTTCTGCTTCTGCCCGATTTGATTGAGATCGGGGTGGCGGTTTATCACATCGATGGATTTATATACAGAAATTTAAATTTCCACGTTTCAGGCAATTGAAACAACGCATCGAGTCGAGTCGATTGATCATCACGCTCAACTGAACTTTTAAAGTTTGGTGCCGTTAATCAAAATAATGCTTGTCCTCTGCGACGACTACGCGCCGATTTTTCACGTGGGAACGGTAGGGTACAGGCCGAAGCAGTCTGTCTGCCCTTAGCTGTAGTTACTCACGGGATCGAGAATGAAAGCAAGCATGAACAGCGTCAAAATCAGCACTCGGCTTGGAGCTGGTTTCGGAGTATTGGTGGTGTTGATTTGCCTCGTCGGAGGCTTTGCTATTAGTCAGGCGTCTCGTATCAACGACAGGACGGTGGATATTGCGGACACCTGGCTGGCCAAAGTTCAGTCGTTGAGCGACATGCGCGCAGACGTTAATACAGTGCGCCGTACGGAGCTGCGATTGCTGATTGAATCCGATCCTAAGGCGAGGCAGTCACAGCGCACCCAGCACGACGCGGCAGTGGCCAATCTCGAAACCGCATTGCAGTCGTATCAAAAGCTGATCTCGTCTCCCGAAGAAACAGAACTCGCACAGCGCATTCGGCAGAATTGGACCGACTTCATCGCTCCCGACAAGCAGATCCTCGAACTATCCGAGGCCAATAACGATGGCGCTGCCGCCCAAGCCCGATCACTGGCAAATGGCGCTGCGGCCACGACATCCGCCGCAGCGCTTGACGTGCTCGCGCAAGATGTCCATCTCAACGCTCAAGGGGCCGCTAAGGCCCGTGCCAACGCAGCTTCCACTTACAGCACCGCGCTCATCGCGACGGGCATATTGATTGCCGTCGCAGCGTTGTTTGGCGTCGGTGTTGCCCTACTGATCACCCGATCGATCACGGGGCCGCTGCGCAATGCGGTGTCCATTGCCGAGACCGTTGCCCGAGGCGATCTGACGTCGCATGTCGATGTGGCCGGTCGTGACGAGACTGCCCAATTGCTCGGTGCACTCATGCAAATGAACAGGAACCTCGGGGACCTGATCGGACGGGTGCGCATGAGCAGCGAAAGTATCGCGACAGGCTCAGCGCAAATTGCAACCGGCAATACCGATCTCAGTTCTCGAACCGAGGAACAGGCCGCGTCGCTCGAAGAAACCGCTTCGAGTATGGAAGAGCTGACGGCGACGGTGCGTCAGAACGCTGAAAACGCAAAGCAAGGTAATGCCCTCGCCATCAATGCATCGCAAATCGCGGTACGTGGAGGAGAAATGGTTGGGCGTGTCGTTCACTCGATGCAGGAGATTTCCGCCGGGTCTGCGAAGGTCGCGGAAATCATCAACGTCATCGAAAGCATTGCTTTCCAGACGAACATCCTTGCACTGAATGCGGCTGTCGAAGCGGCGCGCGCAGGTGAGCAGGGGCGAGGCTTTGCCGTGGTGGCAGCAGAGGTGCGAACACTGGCACAGCGAAGCGCCGGTGCAGCAAAGGAAATCAAGGAACTGATCAATGCGTCGGTGGAGCAGGTCAACTCGGGCGCAACGCAGGTGAATGTAGCGGGCCAGACGATCAACGAAGTGGTGCAGGCCGTGCAGCGCGTCACCGATCTGATGGGCGAAATCACGGCCGCCTCTAATGAACAACAGAGCGGCATCGAGCAGGTGAATCAAGCCGTGGTGCAGATGGACAAAGTCACGCAGCAAAACGCTGCGCTGGTCGAGGAGGCGTCCGCGGCGGCGCAGTCGTTGGCTGATCAGGCTGGTGTCTTACGTGATGC
>NZ_DATJJF010000168.1:0-22616 GCF_035492435.1 Trinickia sp. | reverse complement strand
AGCGTGTGCAGTCCCGTGTGCAGAGCGTGTGCACTCGTCAAGGCAGGAAACGAAACTTGGTGCACTTTTACGCACTACTTCGAAAGTCCGTAAGCCCTGTCTACTCTGGGGCTGAGCGAAAAACCTCGTGGCTATTGACGCGAGGCAGGGTTTATGCAGGATGGGGAGTGGTGCCCGGGACCGGAATCGAACCGGCAAGCCGTTAGGCGGCGGATTTTCGTCACACTGCATCTTTCGATGCCGCAGATGCGCGCAATACGCATCGCCGTTTCGTGCGCTGGACTATGCCTTCGCCATCGCGGCCGGCAGTATCCCCGCCGACGCGCATTAGGCGCCCCCCGTCTAGTCTCTACACCTTCCACGACGCGTGGGTTGATTTCACGCGAAGGGCTTGGCTCGGCGTTGCCTCGGCGCGATTGCGACGCTCGCTGAGCGGGCGCGATTCGCAGCCAGGGGGTTCGCCGAATTTGAAGGGTTCTGCACCGACCGTTTCCAGTCGGGCACTCAATTGCTTAAGTCCGCTATGTTTACCAATTTCATCACCCGGGCAGGGCGGACGCGATTCTACCATTGCTTGCGCGCGATGCATGCAACGATGGACGCTGCGCTACAATGGCCGCCGCCCAAAACGCTATTCGCTTATGAAAAAGATCCGGATCGCGCCACTTGCGTGTCTGCCTCTCAGCCTGCTTCTCGGCCCGCTTCTTACGAGCGGCTGCGCCGTCCATGAAAATCAAAGCAGCTGTGAAGCGCAAATGCGACAAGCTGTGGAACAAGAATATCCGCACGATGAACTCTCGGTTTCGCATGTCGGGGCGGGGATCGGCGGGTCGCGAGTTGTAGTCGAAGGCACGATTCGAGGGCTGGCAGCAGCACCGGTCAGCGCGTCCGCGACGTCAAAGACTGCCCCCGTCGCCGTCACCACCCACTCGAACAAGATGGGGGAGAAGACGAGCGAAAAGGCGAGCCGCAAGACGGACAAGAAAGCGGACAAGAAGACGGATCAGCCTGCTGCGGCAGAGTGCCTCTTCAAAGGCAAATCGCTCGAGAGCGTGAGCTGGCTAAGACCTCCCAAATTGGCCGCCAAGAACAACGCAACGCAAACAAGTGCGGCGGATGGCATGGCCTCTCGCAACTGAGTGGTAAGGCAAGTCAGGCCACGCGAGTTGTCCCGGTGGGGCGCGTGAACCCGACTTCGCGGTGCTAGCATGTGTGCGTCATCCTTGCGTCGGTGATACGGACGGAGACGAACATGGACGGCTTTATTCGGCATCGAATCGAAGGGGTATCAGTCGATATCGAAGTCATACCGGCAGCACGCCAAGGCTTCGCTGCCCGTTTCAGAATTTTGGGCGATGGCGTCAATGAGCCCGACTGGCACGCCATCCGTCTGGCTCAGGGGCCTTTCGCGACGCGACGGCAGGCTGAGGAAGCGGCAAAATCGGCCGCGCTCTCGCAGATCATTTCGCACGGCCTGCCGCGACACTGAAAAGCGGCGGGCATCAGTGCCTCCGCGCAGCGCCGACTCAGAGAACAGCAAAACGGAGCGCCGAGTGGCGAACCGGAGTTCCCATTTTGCACACGGTTCCTTCTGACCGGTAAAATGCGCGGTTGATCCACGGAATTGCACCGTGGCGAAAGCGCAAGGGTTTCCAAAACATGACTGATCTTCGTTTTACGTCGCGGTTCGCAGTTTTTGTCGTGGCCGGCGGCTTTTTGGCCGGTTGTAGTTCCCCATCGCCCACCCAAGTTGACTACAAGAGCGATTCCAAGACGAAACAGGTATCGCTCGATCTGCCGCCGAATCTGCTAGATGAGACGTCCGACCAGCGGTCGCTGCCTCCGCGAGGCGGCGAGGCTTCTTTTTCGAGCTTGCAGCAAGCGCAACAAGCGGCGCCGCTGGACAATACGGTTGTTCCGTCGGTGGAGGACATCCACCTTCAGCGTGATGGCACCGAGAGCTGGCTCGTTATCGACAACAAGACGCCCGATCAGGTCTGGCCCCAAGTACGGCGCTTCTGGCAAGAGCAAGGGTTTCTGCTCGTCGTCGATCAACGCGACAACCAAGTGATGGAAACCGACTGGAACGAAACACGTCCTCAGGTGAATCAGGGGTTGCTTCGCAACACGCTGTCTAAAGCGATGGGCAGCAACTCGTACGTCGCTGCCGAGCGCAACAAGTACCGCACACGCCTCGAGGGCACCCCAAATGGCGGCACCTATGTCTTCATCAGCCAAAAAGGCATGCGCGAGGCGCTGACGGGCGCCAACAACACTTCGACCAAGTGGGAGTCGAAGCCGAATGATCCCGCGCTCGAAACTGAATATTTGAAGCGGCTCATGGCATCGCTCGCGATGGGGGATTCGCGCGGTACCGCGGGCGGGCAAGCTGCATTGGAACAAACGGCGCTGGCCGACAAGGCAGGCGCAAAGCGGGACGCAAAGGACGCGTCGGTAGCCGCTCAAAACGTCGTGCACGTGGCGCACGCAGGCCACTCGCAGGGGGGCCCCGCCCATGCTCAGCCCGCCGAGTTCACGCTCCCCGACGCTTACGACAACGCGTGGCTGCGCGTTGGTATCGCCATTGACCGCAGCAACTTCACTGTCGACGAGAAGGATCGCAACCGCGGTCTTTACTTCATCCGCTATGTCGATCCGAAGGACATGAGCTCGGACGAGCAGGGATTCTGGAGCCAAGTTGCCCATGGCCACAAAGACAAGGTCGCCCAGATCTATCGCATCAACGTTCGAGCGATCACCGAAAATCAAACGCGTGTAGCCGTCGTCAATGACAAGGGCGACGTGGACTCTTCGGCACCGGCCAGGGAGATCATGGCGCTCATCGCCTTTCAGTTGCAGTGATGAGCGGCCGCGGTGGGTCCGCAGAGACCGGTCTACTAAAGCCACCTCGGTGAGCTGACGACCCGCCAAGATTGTCGATAGTTGGCGAAGCTGGTTGATTGGGCTGAGCTCCCGTATTGCGGGAGGCTCAGCCCTTTTTATTGCAGCTCGATCAGGCGGTGGCTCTAGTGACAGGGCGCGGTGGGCACCGACTCAGGGTTGTTGCACAGCCGTGATTCGTTGCAGCCGCGATGTCACGTGACGTTACGTACGTAACGTCTGTTGCCGACGGCGAGGGAAGTAGGTGGGATCAAAAATTTTCTTTCTGATCAATGGCTTGGGGTATGCCGGTCGATGTGGCACATTACCTGCTAGCCAGAGCCGGCGCGACAACGAAGGCAAGCACAAGGCCGCACCCCGGACGCTTGTGAAAACGAGGTCGCAGAATCAATTGGATTCGGGACCGAATAGGATTTGCTGGTCCGCTTTGAACTGTTTTTGGCTCGCGCGTCCAGCGCACGAGCCCCACTGGCCCCGTCGCCTATCCTCGTAAGCGACGGATTCACCCGCGTTCCTGGAACGCGGGTTTTTTTTGGGGTGCTTGGACCGATCGGTTGCTATCGTCGTCGATAACCAATCAACGAGCGGAGTCGGGTACGTCGAGAATAAGGATGATGGTCCAATCGGCGTCGCCGTCGTGATGATATTGCCGCTCGGCAACGATAAACGGCTGTTGCTTGCCGGTGGGGCCTAGAAAAAGCACGTCGCCTTCCATAGGCAGGCATTCGACCGGCGGCAGCGCGAGAAACGCTTCTTGCGAGCCTCGCGGCATGAGCTTTTCAATTTTCCGGGAGGCCGCTTCGGTCCATTCGATATCGAGCTGGATGTTGCTCATGGTGTCCTCCGCACCGAGGTGCGTTGCTATATAAAGTTGGGCGGGAAGGCGTGGGACCGCGACTTTAGCACAGCGCTGAGTCACATCAGCCGATAAAAGCGCCGAAGCCGGTACCCCGGTTTCGGCCGTTGACGCGCGCCGCGCCTAAAGCGCAGCGCTCGCTCCGTTACTCGCCTTGCGACGCGCCTCCTTCCTTCGTGCCCTTCTTGTTGTGATGCATCGACTTGTGATGCGTCGCCTGAGAGGCGGGTTGCGCCCGCGACTCTTGCTGTGCCTGCAGCGCCTGTGCTCGATTTTCGACGTCGGCGGCTTTTGCTGGGTCCGTGCTCTGGGTGACGCCGCCTTGTGCGTAGGCAGCACCGGTCAACACTGAAAGAGAGACCAAAACCGTCAGAGACGCTTTCTTCATTATTAGCCTCCATGCAAAAAGTGAATCACCGTCAAAGGCCCGGATGCCGTGTGTCTTTCGACAGTGCATTTAGCGAGCCTGCCTCAGTAATGCATCCTGCAGTGCAGCGCAAGCAACACTTCTCGCTCGCCCATCAGGTTCGCCGCTGGGTCTCACTCGCTGTGCTTCACATGCCAGCTGGCTAATACCATCCCAATGCGCGATAAGCATGAAACTGCACGAGTCCGATAATCTCATGCAGCGCGATGTTAGCATTCACCAGATTTGACAGGCGCGGCGCAATTCCGGTTCTTGTCGTCCGTGCATTCGAAATGACCGGCTGCGGAGCTAGCCCGAAGCGGTCAAAATCGAGCATGGCGCGCGTCATGTGATAGGCGGACGTGACCAGGACCAACGAATCGTAATGCTGCTGCAGCAACAGCTGGGCGACATTTTTCGCGTTCTGGTAAGTGTTCAGGCTGGTGTTCTCGAGCACCATGTCTTGTTGTTCGACGCCTTGGCGCAGCAGGTAAGGCGCATACGTATTCGCTTCACTTTTTGCATGCCGTTGCGGATTGCCGCCGCTTACGATGACGGTGCAGACAGCATTTGTTGCATGGCGCTTACAGGCCTCGTAGACGGCTGCCGTCTTTGCGATGCGCGCCAGTGCGTCGCGATTGGGCAGGAGCGTGCCCTGGCTGTTGTATTTTGTGCCGCTGCCAAGCAGGACGATGATCGTACGTGCGCCGAACCCGACCTGCGCGGTATCAGGCGCACCGGTCTGCGCCCAATGCAGGAGAGGGGTCGCAAGCCAGCCTGCGGCAATCAGCCACAGCAACGCCGCGGCGCAGGCGCCGATGGCAAGGCGAGCACGGCGCCACAATAGATAAAACGCAAAAAAAAGCGCGAATAGTGTGAAAAGGATCAATTTGGATGCGGTAAGGTATGGGTTCGGAACCGAATGTCGAGCCGGGCGAAAGCGTCGGTAGAGGCACAGGTTAGGGGCCGATGGGCGAGGGCGCGCCGATAATGCGCCTGTGGCCCCGGGCCAGTGGGATCATACGGCGAGGCGCGGTTTGTCGCGCGATTATTGCCGCGCTCGTCATGCTGGACACCATCGCGATGGGAGCGGTCACGGCTCTATTGTGGCGATCCGCGCGTTTGTCCGCGTCAGAGATAGGGTGGACATGACCACGTATTCGAATGAAGCGGTACTGGAGGCGCTGCGGCGGGTCCACCACCGTCAGGTTCCCTGGGCTCGGCGCCCGGGCGTCTTCGGGTATCTGCGGGGGCTTGGCTTGATGGAAACGACGCGCCAGCGCACTGTCGCTCCGGGTGCAGGGTTTCACGCGCCAGTCGATATCGCAGTGCTCACCGAGCGTGGCCGTGCCGAGTACGAGCGCCTTGCGAAAGAAGAGCGCTCGCTCGACTGGGCGCTTCAGCGTGCTGACGTCTATGCGCCGAGGGCAGCAGGCGCCTCGATCGCGGAGTTGCGCACTTAACTCTTGCTGCAAAAAAAGCCCGTATCGCGAGGATACGGGCGACCGGTAAATCTGCTGCTGGCCATGCCGTGTTCATGGCATTCATTCAGACTACCTAGCCGAGCGACAGTTCCTGTCAATGTGTCGTCGTTTTATAGGCGCTCAAGCCGGCCCGTCTATTGATGTGAGTTGCCCTCGTGAGGGCGATCGCCCGCTTTGGTGCGAGGTGCGTCGGGGTGTGAACGGACACTGTCTGCGATGTCCCCACGCAAATTGCCACGCGGCACATCGCCGGTGGGGCGGGGGTGATCTCGCGCATCGTGTTGCGCACGTAATTGGCTACGTATTGTCGCGGCTTGTGGGTCGCTGCCGGCTGCTGCTGGCTGGGCGGTGGCGGCAGCGACGAGTAATGAAACGATCGCACCGCGCAGCGTGACTTGTGCTCGCTTCATGGTTGCGCTCCCGATCGAGCCGCTAGCGGCTCGAGTGCATGAGTTCAACCTACGCGGGCGCGCGGCAATAAGCTGTAAGCAATCGTAAATGGATGTATCGCCGGCCTCGGCGCGGTGAACTTGATGCGCTGGCATAGGGCGTTTCCCCTAAAGCCTGGCGAGCACCTGTCGGGGTGGGCGGCGCTTTGGATTGTCGCTGGCACCGCATGAGGCGAGCGGCGTCGCTATACTGGCCGTTCGGTGCATTGACGATGCCACGCGCGCCGTGGCGCGGGCATTGCCATGGAGCGTTGGACTTCGGTGACTCAGGCCATTTTCACGGGGGCTCGCCACGATTCCGGATTCGTCCAGAATGCGCCTCGCAGACGATCACGGCTCGGTGGCGCCGGTGGTTTCACCGCTGACACGCCGACGCGGCCGCGCAGCGAGACTTGACGCCCGCATGCCGAAAGCCGTTGAACGATTGCAGCCAACGTGCCGTCGGCTTGCCATTCGTCGAAGCGACGGCGGCAAGTAGGTGGAGAAGGATAGCGGCCTGGCAGCTTCGACCAGCCTTCCCCCGTCGAAAGCACCCAGAGCACAGCGTTAAGGACGGCGCGTGCTTCCACGCGAGGGCGTCCGCGGCGCTCGCTCCGTGCTGGCTCCGCACAGAACAATGCTTCGACCAGCGCCCATTCGTTATCTCTCAAATCGTCGAACAGCATCATGCCCTCACCTTAGCGAAACTACCCCGGTACGCTGCCCAGCGCTGCGCACTCTCAAGACGTTCGAGCGCCGCAAGCGACAGCTTACGGTTTGAGCGTCCTCGGTGTGCCCCGTACGCACGAAGTGTGCCACTTGCCACGTGACGCTTGCAAAGCCCCGTCGTAGCAGGGTTTCCCAGAACTCAGCCAGGGGCGTATAAGACGCTAAAAAAGGTAGGTGGAGAATCAGGGCAATCACCAATCTTGTGCACGTGGCGCTTAGCGAGTGCGTGGGCGCTCGCTTATTGCGATACCGTAAATCCGGTGTGTCGCCATTGTTGGCAGATTCCAGCATCCGCATTGATGCCCGGTTTACGGCCTCGGTGTTTTTGCGTAAGATGACGTTCAGTCACGCGGCGCCTTCTGCGGAATGCCGCTGCTCCGTCCGGCGGGGCTGTTCGATAGCTGTCCGATTCGCTGCCCCCGGGTCCGTGCTCCCATCAATATGACCGATCAAAATCGGGCGAGCGCGTCTTCAGTTCCATATCGTCTGTTTGATCCGGTTCGTTGACCATACAGGGTCTGGCCTAGCTGCATGAATACCCAAGAGGCGAAGATCGTCCTCGAGACTGCTTTGATTTGCGCGCATGAACCGCTGAAGATCGGCGAGATGCGCAGGCTTTTTGCCGACGATGTTTCGGCGGATACAGTCCGTGCTTTGCTTGAAGATTTAAAGGGCGAGTGGTCGGGCCGTGGCGTCGAACTTGTCGCGCTGGCATCCGGGTGGCGCTTTCAAAGCAAGCCCGCAATGCGGGCCTATCTCGATCGCCTGCATCCGGAAAAGCCGCCGAAATACTCGCGCGCCGTGCTGGAAACGCTCGCGATTATCGCGTATCGGCAGCCTGTCACGCGCGGCGACATCGAGGAGATTCGCGGGGTCACGGTCAATTCGCAGATCGTCAAGCAACTCGAGGATCGCAATTGGATCGAGGTGATCGGCCATCGCGATGTGCCCGGCCGGCCGGCGCTTTACGCAACCACCAGGCAGTTTCTCGATGACCTCGGTATCAAAGCGCTTGATCAGCTCCCGCCGCTCGAAGATCCGGCGACACAGCTCGACGGCACTCCACTTGCGCAGCATGCCATGGAGTTTGCCGACGGCGATGGGGCCGAGGGCGGCGAAGCGGCAGTCGAGGTTGCGCTGCCTGCCAATGCTGAGTGCATCGAGGCATCGGCCCCACAGGTGTTTTCGGGTGGCTCTTCGAGCGCGCTTGCTGGCGGCGCCGATGGTGTGAATGACGAAGATGGGCGAGCAGGCCCTGAGCCATCGCTGCAGGTGGAGGCAGAAGACATTGGGCCGTGCGTGAGCGAAGCCGAGGCGGACGCCGCGCGCAGCCAGGAAGTCCACGCTGGCCGACGAGCCGACGATAAAGCGATGCACGCCGCAAACGACGACGATGCGGCGCATTCAAAGGCGGCCGAAACCGGTGAGCGTGTGCATTCGCTGCATCCGCTCGAGCCGCTCGCCGTCCGAAATCGGCACGAGGGGCCTGCGAATGGCGCCGATGAGGGCGACGATGCGTTTTCCGGCGACGGAGCCGAATCGCGCCGTGCCTGACGTTACCGAACTATTGCTGCACCCGTGGCGGGTGCGCGTCATCTGACATCGAGGTTGTTTTGACAGATACCCACGACACAGAACTGTCCGCATCCGGGCATACCGCAGAAGCAGCGGGCCGTGAAGAGGCACCCGTTGCCCAAGATGCGCAGTCTGGCGGCGATCGTGAGCCGCACACCGCGGAAGCGGGCGATCAAGAGCGTCCGCGACGCGGGTTGCGCCGCGGTCCGCGTAGTCTGATCGCGCGGCGTCGCGCCGCCGCGAAGACGAAGGGCGAGCTGGCCGCGCAGACGCAGCCAGGTGAGCCTCGCGACGTGGCTGCGGATGCTGCGGCCGACAGCAGCGCCGTTGCGCCCCCGCGCGAACCGCATAAGGCTGCCGGCACTGGCAAGGGCGCCCGCAATGCTCAGGGCCGCCAACGCGAGCGCGCTGCCGGTGAGGAAAAGCGTGCGCAAGCGCCTCTTCCTCAGGACGATCTTTTCGCCTATGTGAGCTCGCCCGCTTTCGATGCTGATAACACTGCGACGAGCGGCGTTCGGGCGCCGATGCTAAGGCGCGGACGCCCGGCGCCAGCCAAGCGCGTACTGGCTCCCGACGACGAGGCGCCGAAGCTGCATAAAGTGCTGGCCGAGGCTGGCATGGGGTCGCGTCGCGAGATGGAAGAGCTGATTGTCGCCGGTCGGGTCTCCGTGAATGGAGAGCCGGCGCATATCGGCCAGCGCATCATGCCGACCGACCAGGTCCGCATTAACGGCAAGCCCGTCAAGCGGCGGCTGCAGACCAAGCCGCCTCGCGTGTTGCTCTATCACAAGCCGACGGGCGAGATTGTGAGCCATGCCGATCCCGAGGGCCGCCCGTCGGTGTTCGATAAGCTGCCGCCGATGAAAACTGCGAAGTGGCTTGCCGTCGGCCGTCTGGATTTCAACACCGAGGGGCTTTTGATGCTCACCACCTCGGGCGATCTCGCGAACCGTTTCATGCATCCGCGCTACAGCGTTGAGCGCGAATATGCGGTGCGCGTAGTTGGTGAGCTCGCTGAAAGCTCGCGACAAAAGCTGCTGCAAGGCATCGAGTTGGACGACGGACCGGCCAACTTCCTGCGCATCCGCGACGGCGGCGGCGAGGGCACGAACCATTGGTATCACGTCGCGCTTGCTGAAGGGCGCAATCGCGAGGTGCGTCGCATGTTCGAGGCGGTGGGGCTCATGGTGAGCCGCCTGATCCGCACGCGCCATGGGCCGATCTCACTGCCGCGCGGCTTGCGCCGTGGTCGGTGGGAGGAGCTTGAGGACAATCAAGTCCGCAGCCTCATGGCCGCGGTCGGGCTCAAGGCTCCGACCGAGGACAAAGGCGGGCCTCGCGCTACGCCGGAGCGGCGCCAGCCCGATCCGATGCAAACGTCGATGGGTTTCATCAACCGGGAGCCTGTGCTCACAGCGCACGGCGGCTTCGAGCAGCCAGGGCGTGGAGGCGGTCGACGCGGCGCGGCCGGCGGCTTTGGCGCAGGCGGCTTCGGTGATGGCATGTCGGGCTACGGCAACCGGGGCGGCGGCGGCCCGGCTCGTGGCAAGAAGGGGCCGCAGGCTCATACGCGTGACGTGGACGGCAACCGAGCGGCGCCGAGTGGCGGCAAGCGCAACTTCGGTAATGCCAACGGCAACGGCAACGGCAACGGCAATCGCGCCGCGACCAACGGTAATCGCGCGGCCACTGGCGGCAATCGCGCGGCAACTGGTGGTGGTAATCGATCCGGGAACGCTAACGGGCAGCGGCCGGCGCCTGGCAACCGGTCGCGTGGTCGCTAGTCGGGCTCGGCCGCGAGCGTTTGGCGCTCGGGCGAAGTCTATCGCGAGCGTGCTTTTTGCAAGTCCCTGGTCGGGTAAGCGTCCCTTTGAACGGCGGACGCTTCAAAACGGGCGTGCGACAGGCGCGCCCGCCGTGGCGGCGGCGTTGCTGCCACACGCGAGCCACCCGCTTGCTTGGCAAGGCCGGCCGAAAAATGCTAAACTCTCGAAGTCGCTGGGCGTGCGGCTATATCTGTGCGGCTCAGGTGGCGACCACCGGTAAGAAGATGGGCGTTCAGCCCATTTTTTTTTGGCGGTAACGGTTCGGCATCTCGGGTGGCACTTCTTTTACCGTGCGCCGGCAAGGCGCGCGGCCCCGTGAGGTTTCGCGTGGCGCGCGCGAACACCTTAGAGGGCATAGTGCAACTGACGGAACTGATAGAAACCACGGTCTCGGGCATGGGCTACGAGTTAGTCGATCTCGAGCGGACCGGGCGCGGCATGCTTTGCGTGTACATCGATCAGCCGTCCGGCATCGCGATCGAGGATTGCGAAAAGGTCACGCGTCAGCTCCAGCACGTTCTAACGGTTGAAAACATCGACTATGAACGGCTCGAAGTGTCGTCGCCGGGGCTTGATCGCCCGCTAAAAAAACTGGCGGATTTCGCCCGTTTTGCGGGCTGCGAGGCGGTCGTTACTTTGAAAAAGCCGTTGGACGGACGAAAGACGTACCGGGGCATCGTCCATGCGCCGAACGGCGAGACGATCGGTTTGGAATTTGAGGGAAAAGAAGGCGCCGCGATGCTCGATTTCACGCTCGCGGATATGGATCGTGCACGCCTCGTCCCGCACGTTGACTTTAGGAGCCGCAAATAATGAGTCGCGAGGTTTTGATGCTGGTGGATGCGCTGGCGCGCGAAAAGAACGTCAATAAGGATGTCGTGTTCGCTGCGCTTGAAGCCGCCCTTGCTTCGGCCACTAAGAAGCTCTTTGAAGAGGACGTGGATGTCCGCGTGCACATCGACCGCGAGACGGGCGAGCATGAAACGTATCGCCGCTGGCGCGTCGTGCCCGATGAGGCAGGCTTGCAAGAGCCGGACCAGGAAATTCTGCTGTTCGAGGCGCGCGAGGAGCAGCCCGACGTCCAGGTTGACGAGCACATCGAGGAGCCGATCCCCTCGATTGAATTCGGTCGAATCGGCGCGCAAGCTGCGAAGCAGGTCATCTTGCAGAAGGTCCGCGACGCGGAGCGCGAGCAGATCCTGAGCGATTTTCTTGAGCGCGGCGAAAAAATCATGACGGGTACGGTGAAGCGCCTTGATAAAGGCAATTTCATCGTGGAGTCGGGCCGTGTGGAAGCGTTGTTGCGCCGTGATCAGCTGATTCCGAAAGAGAATCTGCGCGTGGGCGACCGCGTGCGTGCCTATATCGCGAAGGTCGACCGTACCGCGCGTGGCCCGCAGATTGAGCTGTCGCGTACGGCGCCCGAGTTCCTCATGAAGCTCTTCGAGATGGAAGTGCCGGAAATCGAGCAGGGCCTCCTCGAAATCAAGGCGGCTGCGCGCGATTCCGGCGTGCGCGCGAAGATCGGCGTTGTGGCCTACGACAAGCGGATTGATCCGATCGGTACGTGCGTCGGTATTCGCGGCTCGCGCGTGCAGGCTGTACGCAATGAGCTCGGTGGCGAGAACGTCGACATCGTGCTATGGTCGGAGGATCCTGCCCAGTTCGTGATCGGCGCGCTCGCGCCGGCTGCGGTCCAGTCCATCGTCGTCGACGAGGAAAAGCACTCGATGGACGTCGTCGTGGACGAGAACGAGCTTGCGGTCGCGATCGGCCGCAATGGCCAGAATGTGCGTCTTGCCAGCGAACTGACAGGCTGGCAGATCAACATCATGACGCCGGACGAGTCGGCGCAGAAACAGCATCAGGAGCGCGGGCATTTGCGCGACCTTTTCATGGCTCGGCTCGATGTCGACGAGGAAGTGGCCGACATTCTCATCGACGAGGGTTTCACAAGCCTCGAAGAGATTGCCTACGTGCCGCTCAACGAAATGCTGGAGATCGAGGCGTTCGATGAAGACACCGTACACGAGCTGCGCAATCGCTCGCGCGATGCCCTTCTGACGATGGCGATCGCGAGCGAGGAACAGGTCGAAAATGCAGCGCTCGACTTGAAGAGCCTCGAAGGCGTGGATGCCGATTTGCTGGCAAAGCTGGCAGAGCACAAGATCCAGACGCGCGATGACTTGGCCGAGCTGGCTGTGGATGAATTGGTCGAGATGACCGGAATGGACGAGCAAGCCGCAAAGGAATTGATCATGAAAGCACGTGAACATTGGTTCAGCGAGTGAACGACCATGGCGCACTGAAATGAAGGCGGCCGCAGCAAGAACGACCCCGCTCAAGGTCGTTCGCTGCCCCCCCGAGGGGGCCACGGCCTCCCTTGGGGCGGCCCGGCGGGAGGCCGGCCGCGTAAACCCGATGTCAACCGCAAGGAATCGATCCTTGCACTAAGAGGAATGAATGGCGAGCAACAACGTAGCCCAATTTGCCGCGGAATTGAAGATGTCTGCCGGAGTGCTGCTCGAGCAGCTTCAGGCGGCCGGCGTCCAGAAAGCGAGTGAAGACGATGCCTTGTCCGAGTCGGACAAGGCGCGTTTGCTCGATCACTTGCGCAAAGCGCACGGCTCGTCCGATGCGGACAAGCGCAAGATCACGCTGACCCGCCGGCACACGTCGGAGATCAAGCAATCCGACGCGACGGGCAAGGCTCGCACCATTCAGGTCGAGGTACGCAAGAAGCGCGTTTTCGTGAAGCGGGACGAGGCGGGCGAAGCCGGGTCCGAGGCAGCCAATCAGGCGGCTTCGGTGGCAGCCGAAGCGGCGGCCGAAGTGGCGGACGAGGTCGCAGCTGAGAGTGCCGAATTGCAGCGGCGCGAGGAAGAGGCGCGCCGAGAGGCCGAACTGCTGGCAAAGCAGGCCCAAGAACTCAAGGAGCGTCAGGAACGTCTCGAGCGCGAGGAGCGAGAGCGTCAAGAGCGCGAGAAAGCAGCTGAAGCGGAGCGCCGCCGCGCCGAGGAAGACGCGGCGAAAAAGCATGCCGAGGCGGTGGCTCGCGAGCAGGCTGAACGCAATGCGGCTGATGATGAGCGCGCGGCGGCGGAGCGCGCGGCGCAGCGGGAAGCGGCGAAGCAGGCCGAGGACGCTGCGCGCCAGGCTGCAGAAAAGGCACGTATGGAGCAGGAAGATATTCGAAAGCGTCGCGAAGCGGCCGAGGCTGAAGCCCGGGCCATCCGCGAGATGATGAGCACGCCGCGCCGCGCGCAGGTAAAAGCGCCCGAGCCGGCACCGGCGCCAAAGCCGGTTGAGCCGCCGAAGGCAGCTGAACAAAAAGGCACGCTGCATAAGCCGGCACGTCCGGCAGGCGAAAGCGCGCCAGCCCGTCCTGCGGCCCGAAAGCCGGCGCCTGCCGCGGCTCAACAGCCCGCGACTGCAGCGCCCTCGGCCGACAAGAAGAAGCCGGGCGCAGGCAAAGGCGGCTGGCAAGACGATGCCGCGAAGCGGCGCGGTATCAAGACCCGCGGCGATTCGAGCGGCGGTGTGGATCGCGGCTGGCGCGGTGGCCCGAGGGGCCGCGGCAAGCATCAAGATTCGGCAACGGCGTTCCAGGCGCCGACCGAGCCGATCGTGCGCGAGGTTCACGTGCCCGAGACGATCACGGTTGCCGATCTCGCCCATAAGATGTCGGTCAAGGCGTCCGAGGCGATCAAGGTAATGATGAAGCTCGGGCAGATGGTGACGATCAACCAGATGCTCGACCAAGAGACGGCGATGATCATCGTCGAGGAGCTCGGGCACCATGCCGTTGCTGCAAAGCTCGACGATCCCGAAGCGTTGCTCGTCGAAGGCGAAGCAAGCGATGCCGAGCAGCTGCCGCGTCCGCCCGTGGTCACCGTCATGGGCCACGTCGACCACGGCAAGACATCGCTGCTCGACTACATCCGCCGCGCGAAGGTCGCGGCCGGCGAAGCGGGTGGCATTACGCAGCATATCGGCGCCTACCACGTCGAAACGCCGCGCGGCGTCGTTACGTTCCTCGACACGCCGGGTCACGAGGCCTTTACGGCGATGCGCGCACGCGGCGCCAAGGCGACGGATATCGTCATCTTGGTCGTGGCGGCCGACGACGGCGTGATGCCGCAGACGAAGGAAGCCATTGCGCACGCCAAGGCCGGTGGGGTTCCGATCGTAGTTGCAATCAACAAGATCGATAAGCCCGAGGCCAATCCTGAGCGCGTGAAGCAGGAGCTTGTCGCCGAAGGTGTCGTGCCCGAGGAGTACGGTGGCGATTCGCCGTTCGTGGCGGTATCGGCGAAGACGGGCGATGGCATTGACGACCTGCTCGAGAACGTCCTGCTGCAAGCGGAAGTGCTGGAGCTGAAGGCGCCTGTGGAAGCGGCAGCGAAGGGCCTCGTCATTGAGGCGAAGCTCGACAAGGGCAAGGGTGCTGTCGCGACGATCCTCGTGCAATCCGGCACGCTGTCGCGCGGCGACGTCGTGCTCGCGGGTGCGGCGTATGGCCGTGTTCGTGCAATGCTCGACGAAACCGGGAAGGCCACGAAGTCGGCCGGACCGTCGATCCCGGTCGAGATTCAAGGCCTGTCTGAAGTGCCCGCGGCCGGTGAAGAAGTCATGGTGTTGCAGGATGAGCGCAAGGCGCGCGAAATCGCGCTGTTCCGCCAGGGCAAGTTCCGCGATGTGAAGCTTGCGAAGCAGCAGGCCGCGAAGCTCGAGAGCATGCTCGAGCAGATGGGCGAGGGCGAGGTCAAGAACCTGCCGCTCATCGTCAAGGCGGACGTGCAAGGCTCGCAGGAAGCGCTGGTTCAATCGTTGCTGAAGCTGTCGACCGATGAGGTGCGCGTGCAGATCGTGCATAGCGCGGTGGGCGGGATCAGCGAATCGGATGTCAACCTCGCGACGGCATCGAAAGCGGTCATCATCGGCTTCAACACGCGTGCCGATGCACAGGCACGCAAGGTGGCCGAGTCGAACGGCATCGATATCCGTTACTACAACATCATTTACGATGCGGTGGACGAGGTGAAGGCGGCCATGTCGGGCATGCTCTCGCCGGAGAAGCGCGAGATCGTGACGGGTATGGTCGAGGTCCGCCAGGTGTTCCGTGTGCCGAAGGTGGGCGCGGTCGCCGGTTGTATGGTCACGGACGGTCTCGTCAAGCGGTCGTCGTCGGTGCGTGTACTGCGCAACAATGTGGTCATCCACACCGGCGAGCTCGATTCGCTCAAGCGCTTCAAGGACGATGTCCGCGAAGTGAAGCAGGGCTTCGAGTGCGGTATGTCGATCAAGAACTTCAACGATATCGTCGAAGGCGATCAGTTCGAGGTGTTCGAGGTGACCGAGGTCGCACGCACGCTGTAAGCGCGGCGCGCGCGGCGGCTCGGGCGGGACGGGCGGCAAGCCTTGTCCCGCCCTTTGCTTTTGTGGTGCCGATTAGGATCGCGGCGGCTGACGATGCGGTCGCGATAGGGATGAAAGGCACACAAGCGCCGCGCTAAAGGTGCGCACCCATTGCATCAGGAATCCGTTATGTCGAAGAAACGTACTTCCCCAAATCGCAACGTCCAGATCGCCGATCAGATCCAGCGCGACTTGTCGGAGCTCATCATGCGCGAGGTCAAGGATCCGCGCATCGGTCTTGTCACGATTCAAAGCGTCGAACTCACGCCTGACTACGCCCACGCAAAGGTCTATTTCACGACGCTCACAGGTGACGCCGACGCAACGCACAAGGCGCTCAATCATGCGGCCGGGCATCTGCACAATCTGCTTTTCAAGCGATTGCACATCCATACTGTGCCGACGCTCCATTTCCATTACGACAAAACGATCGAGAAGGCCGTCGAGATGTCGCGTCTGATCGACGAGGCGAATGCAACTCGTGCGAAGGACGATTGAAGTCGCGCGCTGTCGCTGTGGGGGCGTGTGCGTTATCCCCGGTTCTTGATCTTTCGTTTTTCCATCCGTGTCCGTTTCGATGAACCAGCCTTCACGCCCGCGCTTGCCGCGTCGCACGCTCGACGGCGTGCTATTGCTTGATAAGCCCATCGGCATGTCGAGCAACGACGCCCTTATGGGTGCCAAACGTCTCTATCTGGCCAAAAAAGCGGGTCACACGGGCACGCTCGATCCGCTTGCTTCGGGTCTTTTGCCCCTTTGCTTTGGTGAGGCGACGAAGTTCTCGCAAGACTTGCTCGATGCCGACAAGACCTACGAGGCGACGATGCGCCTTGGCATTCGCACGTCGACGGGCGATGCCGAAGGGGAAGTGCTCGAAACACGCCCTGTGAACGTCGACGAGACGGCATTGGCTGAGGCAATCGCGCGCTTTCGCGGGGAAATCGTGCAGGTGCCGCCCATGTACTCTGCACTCAAGCGCGACGGCAAGCCGCTTTATGAATACGCGAGGGCTGGCCAGACTGTCGAGCGGCAGGGGCGTGCCGTGACCATCCGTTTGCTTGAAATCCTCGATTGCGCACTGCCCGATGTGAAGTTTCGCGTCACGTGCAGCAAGGGCACCTATGTGCGTACGCTCGCCGAGGATATCGGCGAGGCGCTCGGCTGCGGGGCGCATCTTGTTGCGTTGAGACGCACCGGTGTGGGTGACCTGACGCTTGACGATGCCGTGACGCTCGACGCTCTTTCGTTGATGGACTCTGCGGCGCGCGATGCTGCGCTGCTGCCTGTCGACGCATTGCTGTCGACATTTGCGCCGGTTCACCTCTCCCAAGACGCGGCGAAGCGCTTCCAGCAGGGCCAGCGGTTGCGGTTGGCCGAATTGCAGTGCGTCGCTGCGCGTGAGGGCGCGCGCGTGCGCGTCTACCGCGAGCAGGACGGCGCGCTGCTGGGGGTGGCTCGCACCGCGGGTGGAGTACTTGCGCCCGAGCGTCTGGTGATGACGGGCGCAAGCGCATAGTCAGTGTGCCGCTGACGCCGCGGCGTCGGCGCTGCCGCCCGCGCGCTCTGGCCGGGTGATCCAAATGAGCGAGATCAACACGACAAAGATGACGGCCGACACGTAAAAGAGATCGTTCACGGCAAGTTGCGCGGCCTGTTGCGTCACCATCCGGTCGAACAGCGCATATTGTTGCGACGTGTTGAGACCTGTCGTCGCGCCCACTTGCGCCATTGATTGCGTAAATGTCGGATCGAGGGCGCTGGCGCGCTCCGTGAGCTGGGCGTGGTGAAAGCTGGTGCGGTGGTCCCACGCGGTGGTGAAAATCGACGTTCCAACGCCGCCGCAGACGATCCGCACGAAGTTCGACAAGCCCGAAGCGGCGGGTATGCGTGGGCCAGGCAGCCCTGAGAGTGTGATCGACACCAATGGAATGAAGAACCCCGCCATGGCGATACCTTGCACAAGCGTTGGCAGAGTGAGCGCCCAGGTATCCACACCTGTCGTATAGCGCGAGCGCATCCAGAAACATAGCGCGAACACGCAAAATGCCGCGGTTGCGATTTTGCGCGGATCGGTGTACGGCATGAACCGACCCGTAATCGGAGAGAGCAGAATCGCAAACAATCCCACGGGCGCCAAGACGAGACCGGCGTCGGTTGCGGTGTAGCCTAAGTCGGTCTGCAGCCACAGCGGCAGCAGCACGAGGTTGCCAAAGTAGAGCCCGTAGCCGATCGAAAGCGCGACGGTGCCGCCTGTGAAATTGCGCCGTTTGAAAAGCGACAGGTCGACGACGGGATGCTCGGCCGTCAGCTCCCAGACCACGAAAAAGGCAAAGCCGATCCCCGCCGTAAGCGCGAGTGCGACGATCGTCGTCGACGAGAACCAGTCCAGGTCCTTGCCCTGATCCAGCATGACTTGCAGTGAGCCGACCCAGATAACGAGCAACGCGAGGCCAACCGTATCGATCGGTGCCTTCTTGATAGTCGATTCGCGCGTGCTGAAGATGAACCACGTCGCGATGGCGGCCAAGATGCCGATGGGAATGTTGACGTAGAAAATCCAGGGCCAGGAGATGTTGTCCGAGATCCAGCCACCGAGAATCGGGCCGGCCACCGGTGCGATCAGGGTTGTCATCGACCACATCGAAAGCGCGAAGGGCGCCTTCGCGCGCGGATAACTGGCAAGCAGCAGCGTTTGCGAAAGCGGGATCATAGGACCGGCGACGGCCCCTTGGAGCACGCGCGAGACCAGCAAGAACGGCAGCGTCGGCGCGAGGCCGCACATCCACGAAGAGACGACGAAGAGAACGATCGATGCGAGAAAGAGGCGCACCTGGCCGATGCGGTCGGTCAGCCAGCCGGTGAGCGGCACCGAGATGGCGTTTGCGACGGCGAACGAGGTAATGACCCAGGTCCCCTGATCGGATGAGACGCCGAGGTCGCCCGAGATGGTCGGGATCGAGACGTTTGCGATCGAGGTATCCAGTACGTTCATGAATACGGCGAGCGAGACGGCAACCGTGCCGATTGCCAGCCGCGCGCCGGTGAGGGGCGGATGCGGCGCTTGGGGCTGACTCATTCCAAAAGCTCCTTGAACGTCATTAAGATCGACCTTGTCATTGCGGCCATTGCGTTCATTGCGTGTTGTAGATCGCCGGCTTACATGATCGCCGCGCCGCTCGTCGCTTTCGCCTCGTGCGCAGCAGATTTGCGCGTCGAAGTCGTCCCGGCGTCGGGACCGGCGTTGGCGGCGATGATGCGCGCGATTTCGGCGTCTGCTTCGTCTCCGTATTTGTCGAAAACATTCGTTTGATACACGGTGTTCTGCGCGCTGCCGAGCTGGCTGCCGCTCTGGTTCTTGATGTCGACGTCAACTTGCATCGACAGACCGATGCGCAACGGGTGCGCTTGCAGCTCACGCGGATCGAGTGCGATGCGTACCGGCAGGCGCTGCACGACCTTGATCCAGTTGCCCGTCGCGTTTTGCGCCGGCAGCAGTGAGAACGCCGAGCCGGTGCCTGCCGAAAATCCGACGACTGTGCCTTGATAGACGACGGAAGAGCCATAGACGTCGGCGGTCAGGCGAACCGACTGACCAATGCGCATATGCTTCAACTGCACTTCCTTAAAGTTCGCGTCGACCCAAACCGATTCAAGCGGAACAATCGCCATGAGCGGTGTGCCGGGAGAGACGCGCTGGCCGACTTGCACGGAGCGCTTTGCCACGTAACCGGTCACGGGCGCGGGGAGGGTATCGCGCGCGTGACTCAGGTAGGCGTCGCGCACGCGTGCCGCAGCCGCGAGCACATTGGGATGGTTCGCGATCGTCGTGTTGGCGGTGAGAGCGCGATTCGATGCGAGCTGCTGCCCGGCCGCATCGAGCGCGGCTTGCGCGGCCTTGACCGCATCGCGTGCGTGCGAGATTTCCTCCTGCGAGACAGCGCCCGATTGCGCAACCGTCAAGCGGCGCCGTAGGTCATCCTGCGCGCGGGAGAGGTCGGACTGCCGCTGTGCAATCTGTGCTCGGAACTGCTCGTCATTGGCGAAAAGTCCCCGCACTTGCCGCACGGTCTGGGCCAGGTTCGCCTCTGCTTGTTGAAGCGCCACGCGGGCATCGGCGTGGTCGAGCACGACGAGCGGATCGCCGATTTTTACGGTCTGTGTATCGTCGGCATTCACCGCGATGACCGTGCCCGTCACCTGCGGCGTGATCAGCACGACGTTGCCGTTCACATAGGCGTCGTCGGTCGACTCATGCCAGCGCGCGACGAGAAAGTAGTAGACGCCGTATGCAACGGCAGCGACGAGGATGACGCCAGCAAGCAGCGTCATCAGCCACTTGCGCTTGCTGTTGCTTTTGCTCGCCGGGATGTTCGGGGCGGGCGTCGGCGCGCTCGGGGCATTTTGTCGGGTGTCGCTCATGGAAATGCTCTCCAGTTCTCGGTCGTTCTTGTGGTCTTGGAAACGTGGAATGTTGTCGTCGCTAAAGCCCGTGCGCTCAAAAATGTGCCTTCTTTTGCGGGACTCTTTGCGGCGCTCAGTTGGCCGATACGGCAGACGCGGCAGACGCCGGGACGGCAGCGGCGATCGGGACGTCGATGCCGGCAGATTGGGCATCGAAACCGCCTCCGAGCGCTCGAATCAACGCAAACTGAAGGTCGCGTCGCTGCATCGTCAGGTTGGTGACCGTCTGCTCGGCCACAAGCCGGTTGCTGTCAGCGTTCAGCACTTGCAACTGTGGCGAAAGTCCGGCCTTGTAGCGAATCACCGCGAGCCGATATGCCTCGCTCGACGCATCGAGCGCGCGCTGTGCGTCACCCATCTCACGATCGATCGTGCGAATCGATTCGACCTGCGTTGCCACATCGGAGAGCGCGTTGATCAAAGTCTGGTTGTAGTGGGCGACGTCGAAGTCGAAGTCGGCGTAGCGACCTTTGAGCTGGGCGCGCAACTGGCCGGCATCGAAGATCGGAAGATGAATGGCTGGTCCGGCATTGAACTGCCGACTGCTGGATGTCAGGAAGTGACTCCAGCCGAGCGCATCGAAGCCGGCAGCGAGGGACAAGTTGATGTCAGGGAAGAATTCCGCCTTGGCTTCTTTCACGTCCTGCATGGCGGACTCGATTTGCCAGCGTGCCGCGACGATGTCCGGGCGGCGCGAGACGAGATCGGCAGGCAGGTTGTCGGGTAGCGCCAGGACGGCTGTTCGCGACAGCGCGGGCTCTGCGATATGCAGCCCGCGGTCGGGCCCTTTGCCGATGAGCGCCGCCAGCTGATAGCGCACCGTTGTGATTTGCCCGTCGAGATCGGTGAGCGTGGTCTCGGTTGTGGCGATGTTGCCGAGCGCAGTCTGCTTTTCGACATTGGTATCGAGCCCGGCGGTGACGCGTTCACGCGTGATTGCGCTCACATTGTTGCGGTTGGCGACTTCCCGCGCGGCAATGTCGCGTAAGGCATAGAGCTGGGCCAATTGGTTGTAGGTTCGTGCAACCGATGATGCGAGTGCGATGCGCGCCTGCTGCACGTCAGCCTCGGCGGCTTTGCGCTGCGAGACAGCCGACGCTAGACGCGCGCGGTTCTTGCCCCAGAGATCGAGATCCCACGACGCGCTGACGAGCGCGTTGTTCTCGGTGTACCACATGCCGCCGAGGGGAGGCGGAAAGATTCCGTTGGCCGAAAGACGATTTCGGGTGATGGAGTAGCTGCCGTTGACGTTCGGAAACAGGGAGGCGCGCGAAGTTTCGATATACGACTGCGCTTTGGCAAGACGTGCCTGCGCCTGCGCAATGGACGGGTTGCCTTCAAGCGCTTCGGCGATCAACTTCGGCAACTGCGGATCGCCAAACTGGGCCGCCCAGTCGAGCGACGGCCACCGACCGCCTTCGGACGGCAGGCTTTGTGTGGTCTCGAAAGCCGTGGCGGCGGCGGGCGCCTTTTCGCTCTTGATGCCGGAGTAGTTCACGCAGCCGGCGAGCGCCCAAGCCATCATGGCCGCGGCCGTCATGGCCCCAGCCCTACGGCGCACGCACGGTCGGCCGGGAGCCTGAAGCGGCATCATTACACAGCGTTTGAGTCGAAGTCTGATCATGGACTGGGCAACTTCATTGTGGACTGCGAATTATCGTAATTGCTTGCCGGGACATCGATTGCCAACTGCTTCCGCGCGTCACCACTGACGACGATGACGGCGGGTAAAGAGACGTAAAGGGACGCGCTAGCGCGTCCCTTCAACGGGCTCGCCGATATTGACGAGAATCCGCCTCAACATACTTTTTAGAAACCCGACTTCCTCGGGGGTGAACCCGGCCAGCGCCTTGTCCGTCACCGCGCAAAAAACGTCCGGTAATTGCGCCGCGATGGCATGCCCTTCCGGCGTGAGTTCGAGGCGCACGGCCCGGCGATCCTCGCTGCTTCTCACGCGGCGCAGCAGCTTGCGCTTTTCGAGCCGATCGATGAGCCGGGTGACCGCGCTCGCGTCGATGCCGTAATACCGGGCAAGATCGGCGGCGACCTGGCAACGTCCCGTGCCGATCATGAACAGCATGCTGGCTTGCGAACTCGTGATTCCGAGCGCGTTCATCGTGCGCTGTGACACTTCGTTCGAAATGTTCGATCTCACGCGCGCAATGAGGTAGCCGACCGCTTCGTCAAGCGGATAGTCGCGCACCTCGGACGACAGGGAGGTGGAGGCATTCATCATGAATAGGTTGGCTGTTATTGCAATAGTTGACTAGGCATTAGTGTATCCGCGGAAATTTGCCGTGACAACTATTTGTGTCGGTGGGTGATACGGGAGGTTCATCGTTGTCACCATCACGTGATACACTTACCAGTTCTCCTAAGTGTGTGCTGCTCTGCAGCAATCCAGATTCCTTTTATGACTCGCGCCCTTCGCAACATCGCCATCATCGCCCACGTCGACCATGGCAAGACCACGCTCGTCGACCAACTGCTTCGTCAGTCGGGCACGTTCCGCGACAACCAGCAGGTTGCCGA
>NZ_DATJJF010000167.1:0-19081 GCF_035492435.1 Trinickia sp. | reverse complement strand
CGCGCCAGCGCGGTTCTCGAGAATGAAGCTCTTCGCGTACTCGCCCGTTTGAATGTCCTTCAGGACGTCCTTCATCACCTTCTTCGTCTCTTCCGTGACGATGCGCGGGCCGGTCACGTACTCACCATACTCGGCGTTGTTCGAGATCGAGTAGTTCATGTTCGCGATGCCGCCCTCGTAGATGAGGTCGACGATGAGCTTCAGCTCGTGCAAGCACTCGAAATAGGCCATCTCAGGCGCGTAGCCCGCTTCGACGAGCGTCTCGAAACCTGCCTTGATCAGATCGACAGCGCCGCCGCACAGTACGGCCTGCTCGCCGAACAAGTCCGTTTCGGTCTCTTCGCGGAAGTTCGTCTCGATGATGCCAGCGCGACCACCGCCGTTTGCCGCGGCGTACGAAAGCGCGATGTCGCGTGCTGCGCCCGACTTGTCTTGTGCAACGGCGATGAGATGCGGCACGCCGCCACCTTGGGAATAAGTGCCCCGCACGGTGTGGCCCGGCGCCTTAGGCGCGATCATGATCACATCGAGATCAGCGCGCGGAATGACCTGACCGTAGTGGACGTTGAAGCCGTGCGCGAATGCGAGCGCGGAGCCTTCCTTGATGTTCGCGTGCACTTCGCTCTTGTACACGTCGGCGATCTGCTCGTCGGGCAGGAGCATCATGACGACGTCCGCGCCCTTCACGGCATCGGCCACTTCCTTCACCGTCAGCCCTGCCTGCTCGGCCTTCTTCCACGATGCGCCGCCGCGACGCAAACCGACCGTCACGCGCACGCCGCTGTCCTTCAGGTTCAGTGCGTGAGCATGGCCTTGCGAGCCGTAGCCGATGATCGTGACGTCCTTGCCTTTGATGAGGGAAAGATCGGCGTCCTTATCGTAGAAAACTTTCATGTTCGTTCCTTAGCTTTAGATTCAGTGAAATTCGCGACTGCGCCCTGCCGGTTAAGTGAAACGTCGGGCTCAAGCGGTGTCACACCTTCAGGATGCGCTCACCGCGGCCGATGCCCGAGCTGCCCGTGCGGACGGTCTCGAGGATGACCGTGCTGTCGAGCGCTTCGATGAACGCATCGAGCTTATCGCTCGCCCCCGTCAGCTCGATCGTGTACGTCTTTTCGGTCACATCGATGATGCGGCCGCGGAAAATGTCCGCCATCCGCTTCATCTCTTCGCGCTCCTTGCCGACCGCCCTGACCTTGATCAGCATCAGCTCGCGTTCAATGTGGGCGCCCTCTGTCAGGTCGACCACCTTGACCACCTCGATCAGGCGGTTCAAATGCTTCGTGATCTGTTCGATCACGTCGTCCGAGCCGATGGAGACGATGGTGAGCCGCGACAGCGATTGGTCCTCGGTCGGCGCCACCGTCAAAGTTTCAATGTTGTAGCCACGCGCGGAAAAGAGACCGACCACGCGCGAAAGCGCGCCCGGTTCGTTTTCCAGCAGGATGGAAATGATGTGTCTCATTACGTGTTTCCCGTTTGTCCAGATGTCGATGCATGCGGTGCCGGCCACCCGCCGTCGCGGCTATCGCCTTTCGTGAAGACGAGCGCAACATGGGATTGAAGCGGGCGGCGCGCGAAGCACCTCTTCTTCTTAGAGGTCTTCCGAGCCGAGCAGCATCTCTGTGATGCCCTTGCCGGCTTGAACCATCGGCCAGACGTTTTCGGTCGGATCGGTCTGGAAATCGAGAAACACGGTGCGATCCTTGAGACGCAGCGCCTCCTTGAGTGCGGGCTCGACATCCGCCGTCTTTTCGACGCGAATGCCGACATGACCATAGGCTTCGGCAAGCTTCACGAAGTCGGGCAGCGCGTCCATGTACGAATGCGAGTAGCGCTTCTTGTACTCGATCTGCTGCCACTGGCGAACCATGCCGAGATAGCGGTTGTTGAGCGAAATGATTTTGACGGGCGTGTCGTATTGCTTGCAGGTCGACAGCTCCTGAATACACATCTGGATGGAGCCCTCGCCCGTGATGCAGACAACGTCCGACTCGGGATACGCCATCTTCACGCCCATCGCGGCCGGCAGACCGAAGCCCATCGTACCGAGGCCGCCCGAATTGATCCAGCGGCGCGGCTGGTCGAAGCGATAGAACTGCGCGGCCCACATCTGGTGCTGGCCGACGTCGGAGCAGACGTAAGCATCGCCGTCCGTCAGCTCCCAAAGCTTTTCGACGACGTACTGAGGCTTGATGATCGTGCTGTCGCGGTCGTACTTGAGGCACGACTTCGCACGCCAGCCCTCGATCTCTTTCCACCATTGCGCAAGCGCCTCTGTGTCCGGCCCTCGCTCGGCATGCTGCAGTTGCTCGATCAGCTCCTTCAACACTTCCTTGACGTCGCCGACGATGGGAATGTCGACCTTCACGCGCTTGCTGATCGAGGAAGGATCGATATCGATGTGGATGATCTTGCGCGGGCGAGCCGAGAAGTGCTCCGGATCGCCGATCACGCGATCGTCAAAGCGCGCACCGATCGCAATGAGCACGTCGCAGTGCTGCATCGCCATGTTGGCTTCATACGTGCCGTGCATGCCGAGCATGCCAAGGAACTTGCTGTCGCTCGCGCGGTAGCCGCCCAAGCCCATCAGCGTATTCGTGACGGGATAGCCGAGCAGATCGGCAAACTGATTCAGTTCGCGCGCCGCCTCGGCGAGGATGATCCCGCCGCCCGTATAGATGTAGGGCCGCTTCGCCGACAAAAGCAGCGCGACAGCCTTGCGGATCTGACCCGAATGCCCTTTTGTCACCGGGTTGTACGAGCGCAGCGAGACGTTTTTCACAAACTCGTACTCGCACGGCGTCTTCGAAATGTCCTTCGGGATGTCCACGAGCACGGGGCCGGGCCGGCCAGTGCGGGCGATGTAGAACGCTTTTTTGATCGTGGCCGCGAGATCGCGCACATCCTTCACCAAGAAGTTGTGCTTCACGCACGGACGCGTGATCCCCACGGTATCGCATTCCTGGAATGCGTCCAGGCCGATCGCGGCCGTCGGCACTTGGCCGCTGATGATGACGAGCGGGATTGAATCCAGATAAGCGGTGGCAATGCCCGTCACCGCATTCGTCACACCAGGACCCGATGTAACGAGACACACGCCAACTTTGCCCGTGGCGCGTGCGTAGCCGTCCGCTGCGTGCACGGCAGCCTGCTCGTGACGCACGAGGACGTGCTGAATCTTGTCCTGCTTATAGAGTTCGTCGTAGATGTACAGCACTGCGCCGCCGGGATATCCCCAAAGCACCTCGACACCCTCGTCGGCCAGCGCGTGCATGAGCACGGTCGCTCCGATCGAGTCGGCTTGTTGAGGACGAGTGGTATCCGACGTGGAGAATTCCGCGCTGGGCATATTCATCATTCACCTTTCGAATTTTCGGCAAAAAATTGATCGGGTGCTCTCTGCCGGGCTTGTGGCTCGGGTTCAAGCGGCGCGTCCAGTTGGCAGGCAGGCCTCTTGGGCCGGCCTCAAAAGAGACAGTCACTTATGTTGCGAACGAAAGACGTTATCCGCTGGCGCGTTGACGGTCAAGCAAAAATTGCAAGGTGCGCCATTTCACAGGCACTTGGCGCCATTGGCTGCGCGAATGTTTAGTCCGCTTATGTCGCGCTCGCGCGCACACGCGGGCGCCTTGCCGATCGGGAAATGCCGCGATTCGGCCATCGAGGGTCGCGTTCGCGCCCCGTCAACTCAAAAAGTTTGCTAGCATCCGCGAGTTTTACGCGTTTTTTTCAATCGATTACGGCGCGCGGCGTATGGGCGCGCTTCCCAACGGATGGCATCAGACAAGGAACTTGCCGACTTCCTGACGAGCGTCGAAAGACGGGCGTTCAAGCAGACCGTTTACGCCGTACGCGACGACGATGCCGCTCTCGACATCGTGCAGGACGCGATGATCCGGCTCGCCGAAAAGTACGGCGATCGCCCGCTCGCCGAGTTGCCGTTGCTGTTTCAGCGTATTCTCCAGAATGTGACGCACGACTATTTTCGTCGGCAAAAAGTGCGCAACACCTGGGTGAGCCTTTTCTCGTCGTTTGGCAGCGGTGAGGATGAGGAATTCGATCCGCTTGAGACAATCGAAGGGGAAAATGGCTCGGAAAGCACCGAGCAGAAGCTCGAGCGCGACCAGGTGCTGGCACTCATCGACGAAGAAGTCCAAAAATTGCCCGCGCGTCAACGCGAGGCGTTTCTCATGCGTTATTGGGAAGATATGGATGTCGCCGAGACCGCGGCAGCAATGGGCTGCTCCGAAGGCAGTGTGAAAACGCACTGCTCGCGGGCCACGCACGCGCTCGCGGCCGCGCTCAAGGCCAAAGGAATCACGCTATGAGGTCCGCTCCCGAAAATACCGAGCTCGAGTTCGCACGAAACGTCTGCCGCGCCCTCGACGAAAACGCGGCAAAGCTGCCCGCCCCGGCGCTGGACAAACTCGCCGCGGCGCGTCGCATCGCGCTCGCACGCAAGAAACCTGAGACCGTTGCCGCGCCGGCATTCGTGCCGCTCTTCGCACCCGCTGGAGCCGTGCGCGCTGGATACGGCCCCGATTCTGGCGAACGGCGCGTTTCGCCGCTGCGCCGGGCGCTGCGCGTCTGGCCGATCCTGGCCCTCGTTGTCGGGGTTGCCGCCGTTGCCTACTGGGAGAACGCTGAGCGCGCCGCGGAGCTTGCGGACATCGATGCCGCCATGCTCAACGACGATCTCCCGCTCAACGCGTATCTCGATCACGGGTTCAACGCGTATCTGTCACGGTCGCGGTAAGCGCATGCGGAGGAGCACGGCGTGAGCTACAAGCGCGGCCTGGCAATCGTGTTCGCGTGCGCGATCGCCTCCGCGGTCGTGTTCGCCGCGACTTACCCCCGGTTTTTCGCACCCCGGCCTGTTTCGCACGTCGGCGGAGCCCCGAGCCCTGCGTCGGCAGCAGCGTCGCCGAGCGCCCCGCTCGCGATTGACTTCCCACCGCTCGTCATCGATCGCAACCCTCTGTCGTGGGCTCATCTCACGCCCAGCCAACATACGGCCCTCGCGCCGTTCGCCGCCGAATGGGACAAGTTTAGCGACGAACGAAAGCGCAAATGGATCCGGATCGCATCAGGTTTCGCGAAGATGCCGCCGGAAAAGCAGAAAGAACTGCACGAAAGAATGGCGGAGTGGGTCAAGATGACGCCCGAAGAGCGACGGGTGGCGCGAGAGAACTACCAAGTCTCGAAAGCCTTGCCGCCGCAGGCGCGCCAAAAGGCGTGGAAGGCGTATCAAGCGCTCTCCCCCGATCAGAAGGCGCGTCTTGCGGCGCTTGAGCGCAAGCGTCGGCCGATCATTGTGAGCGCCCCGCCCTCGGGCGCAAAGAGTGAGATCCGCGGATTGAACCGTCTCGTCGAACCGTCGCAGAGAGCGGCCAGCGTCACGGCTGCCAGTGCCACCGTGCCCACTTCGCCCCTGCCGATCGCCCCGAAGCAGCCGGGCTTACCCCACAGCGCCGTGCCCGCTGCGCCGTCCTCGGCCTCGCCTTCGGACGAGCAGGCCATCTTCAAGGGCGCCTGATCGCCTCACCATGACTGATGTCCATGAGCCTCGGCCAAACTGCCAGATAAGCGCCCAAGCGCCGTCCGCACGGCCGATGGCGCTTGCGACCGATCAAGCGCACACCAGCAACGCCCCCCTACCAGTCGAACAAGAGACGAGTACCGCCGCACCGCCTACCGTGCGCCGGCGGCTCGCCTCGCTCGTCTACGAAGCCGTGCTCCTATTCGGCATCGTGTTTTTTGCCGGCTTCCTTTTCGGCACGCTCACGCAGCAAACGAGCGGCCTTGGACATCGCCAGGCGCTCGCTGCCTGGATCGCGCTTGTCGTTGGTCTTTACTTCGTCTGGTGTTGGACCCACGGTGGCCAGACGCTGCCGATGAAAACCTGGCGGATGCAACTCGTCGACCGGCATGGCCACCCGGTGCGACCGATGCGCGCCGTCGCCCGCTACGTGTTCGCCTGGCTCTGGTTCCTGCCGCCACTCGCCCTGCATCCTTTCTTTCATCTTTCATTGCCCGCCACTCTGGGCGCGGCAGCTGTCTGGTTTGTGCTCTGGGCTGCCACTGCCATGCTGGATCCGCATCGCCAGTTCCCGCACGATCGTCTGGCAGGCACGCGCATCGTCGTCACGCCAGGGCAGCGCTCGCTGTAGGCTCACGCTCGCCATCCTTGATTCCGCGATCCCGTAATAAGAAGTTCTTGTGACTGTCACGGGGCAGTCACGTACGCATGGCGCAATGTACGCATGTACAACTCGTCGCGAGAAGCCATGGACCGCATCCCATCTGCGCCCCCGCTCCTGCGGCAACTCGGTGCCGCGGTCGATGCCGTCCCGTTGCACCCTGCTGCCGGCGGCGAGTCATCGACACTCGAAGGTATGGCGGCACACGTGCCGACATCGCGTGGAGGCCAGCATGATGACGATGAACCCGATCCTCATCGCTATCGCACAATCTGGTTGTCCGACATTCACCTCGGCACAAGCGGCTGCCAGGCGGATTACCTCCTCGATTTTCTGCGTCACAACGACTCCGAATATCTGTATCTCGTTGGCGACATCATCGACGGCTGGCAACTGAAAAAAGGCTGGTACTGGCCGCAAGCGCACAACGACGTCGTGCAGAAGGTATTGCGCAAGGCTCGAAAGGGCACGCAGGTCGTCTATATCCCCGGCAATCACGATGAAGGCGCCCGGCAGTTTTGCGACTTCGCGTTCGGCGATATCCAGGTGCGCGGCGAAGCCTTTCACACAACGCTTTCCGGAAAGCGCCTGTGGGTCGTCCACGGCGATCTCTTCGACGGCGTTATCCAGCACGCAAAGTGGCTCGCGTACCTCGGCGACACGGCCTATACGGCGATCCTCGTCCTCAACCGCTGGTTCAACCGCATTCGCAGCCGCTTTGGTTTCCAGTACTGGTCGCTCTCGCAGTACCTGAAGCATCAGGTCAAGAACGCCGTCAATTTCATCTCGTCATTCGAGCAAGTGATGATTGATGAGGCACGACGGCGCGGCTGCGACGGCGTCGTCTGCGGCCATATTCACAAGGCTGAGATTCGTGAAGTCGACGGCCTCACTTATTGCAACGACGGCGACTGGGTGGAAAGTCTGTCAGCACTCGTCGAAACACACGAAGGCGAACTGCAGCTCGTTTATTGGACAGTGATGCGCTCGCCGCAAGCAGACTCCCGCCAAGCGAAAGTTACCGTCTGAATGTGACGCGGTGACCTGCTGCGTCGCGCCGCGTGAAGGAATCTCCGTTTTTACGCTCGCCCCTATGAGAGAGGTTCTTGCATGAAAATCATGATCGTCACCGACGCGTGGGAGCCACAAGTCAACGGCGTTGTCCGGACACTCAAGAACACCACTCGCGAGCTCACTGCACTCGGGCATCGCGTCGAACTGCTGACGCCGCTCGAATTTCATACGGTGGCCTGCCCCACCTACCCCGAGATCCGGCTCTCGCTGTTTCCCGGAAGGCGTGTTGCCGCGCGCATCGACGAGTTCGCCCCCGATGCGCTGCACATCGCGACGGAGGGGCCGCTCGGGATGGCCGCCCGCCGCTACGCTCTCAAGCGCAACCTGCCCTTCACAACGGCCTATCACACACGTTTTCCCGAATACGTCGAAGCGCGTTTTTCCTTGCCCGCTGCCGTGACTTATCGGTTTCTGCGCTGGTTCCATAAGCCCTCGCGCGCAGTCATGGCGCCGACGCCGGTCGTCAAAGCCGACCTCGAGCGCCACGGATTCAGGGCTGTGGTGCTGTGGTCGCGCGGAGTCGACCTCGACATCTTCCATCCCATGGAGTCGAAGGTCCTCAATACTGCGCACCCGATCTTCCTGTACGTCGGCCGCGTGGCGATCGAGAAAAACGTGGAGGCGTTTCTCGAACTCGACTTGCCGGGATCGAAATGGGTCGCCGGCGAAGGGCCGGCGCTCGCCGAACTCAAGTCGCGCTATCCTGAGGTGAACTACCTCGGGGTGCTGACGCAGGCGGAACTCGCCAAAGTCTACGCGGCCGCTGACGTATTCGTGTTTCCGAGCCGCACCGATACTTTCGGGCTCGTGTTGCTCGAGGCCCTCGCCTGTGGCACGCCCGTCGCAGCCTACCCGGTCACGGGGCCGGTGGATGTACTCGGCAACGGCGGGGCCGGCGCGATGAACGAGGACTTGCGCGAAGCCTGTCTCGATGCGCTCAAGCTCGATCGCGAGCACGCCCGGGCCTGGGCCGAGCGGTTTTCGTGGCGAGCCGCCTCGGAGCAGTTTGCCGCGCATCTGAAACCGCTTGTGCGCGCCCCTTGGCGCGAAGAGAATGCCGCCGCATGAAGCGTGACGAGCCCCACGCAGAATCGGCACGCGCCGCACAACAACGGCGCGGCGAAACGGGCACACAAGCTGTGCACGGCTCTCGTGCATCCGCCGGCGGCGAGGATGTGCACGAGCCGGAGCCGTTAGGGCCCGACGATCCGCTCGCCCCTCTTCCGTTCAACCCGTACAAGGGCAACCGGGGTCCCACTCGCGCCTGGCATGCCCTCAAGAATTCTGCACACGGCTTTCGCGTGGCAATTCGCGAGGAGAGCGCGTTTCGCCAGGAGCTCACACTGGCCGCACTGCTCGTGCCGAGCGGCGCACTCGTGCCCGTGGATGCCGTCTCGCACGTGCTCCTGATCGGTTCCGTCCTCATCGTACTGATTGTCGAGTTGCTGAACTCGAGCGTCGAAGCGGCCATCGACCGCATTTCCCTCGAGCGCCACGAGCTGTCGCGGCGCGCGAAGGATCTAGGCAGCGCCGCCGTGACCGTCGCGCTCGCAACCTGCCTTCTGACCTGGGTTCTCATCGCCGGCCCCCTGCTGCTCGCGTGGCTCGAGCGTCTGGCAAGCCATCGCTAAACCCGGGCGCGCCAAACGGTGCTTGGGCTTAGCACATGGCCCAGGCGATGACCTTCGGTCGCCTGCTCCATGAAAACCCTAGACTGGTCAATAAATCCAAACCACGGGTTTATAATCGGCTTACTACATTCCAGAGAGACAACCACGCCGGGCTGAGGCAACGCAGCGTCGCCGGCCGGCGTGACACACAGGGCCGGACGATATGGAAGCAAAAACTCCCCGCCGCACCCGAGAACGGATCCTCGAGCTGTCGTTGAAGCTCTTCAACGAAATCGGCGAGCCGAATGTCACGACGACTACCATCGCCGAAGAAATGGAGATCAGCCCCGGCAATCTCTATTACCATTTTCGCAACAAAGACGACATTATCAACAGCATCTTTGCGCAGTTCGAGCACTCGATCGAGAAGCGCCTCCGGTTGCCGGAGAACCATCGTCCGACGATTGACGAGACATGGTCCTATCTCCAGTACATGGCCGACTTCATGTGGCAATATCGCTTTCTTTATCGCGATCTCAACGATTTGCTCGCGCGCAATCGCACGCTCGAGACGCATTTCAAGCAGATCATCAGCCACAAGGTGCGCTTCGCGCAGGAAATGTGCGAGCTGCTTGTTGCCGACGGCGAGATGGTCGCAACGCCTGAGGAAATCCAGGTGATCGCGACGAACATGGGTGTCGTGGCCACCTACTGGCTCTCGTATCAATTTGTCATGCATCCACGCAAGTACAACGATCAAGAAGCGATTCGCGAAGAACTGCATCAAGTGAGCGTTCACGTCGTTTCGATGATGGCGCCCTATCTGCGCGGCCGTTCGCGGCAGATTTTCGACGATCTCGTCTCCGGCAAGTTTGAGCAGCGCGAGTTCCACGCCTACCTGCCTGTACGCGACAGTGTCCTCAAGGTGACGGCCAAGGGCATGCAGTCTTGAAAGCCATTTGCGTCTACTGCGGCTCGTCGCTCGGCGTCAAGCCTATCTATGCAGAAGCTGCGCGTGCCTTCGGCCGCGCCCTCGTCGAGGCCGGCAGCACGCTCGTCTACGGTGGCGGGCGCCTTGGGCTCATGGGTATCGTGGCCGACGAGGTGCTTAAGGCCGGTGGGAAAGCCATCGGCATTATTCCGAAGCTGCTTGTCGAAAAGGAAGTCAGCCATGCGGGGCTGACTGAACTGCACGTGGTGCCGGACATGCACCAGCGCAAGAAGATGATGGCCGACTTGTCCGACGCGTTTGTCGCTTTGCCGGGCGGCGCGGGCACACTCGAGGAGCTGTTCGAGGTGTACACCTGGGCTCAGCTCGGCTATCACGCCAAGCCGATTGGGCTTCTCGATGTCGCCGGCTACTATGCACCGCTCATCGGCATGCTCGAACATACCGTCAGCGAGGGTTTCATGCAGCAGCATTCATTCGAGATGCTGCAAATCGATGCCGAGGCCACTTCACTCATCGACAAGCTGAGGAGCTATCGTGCGTCCGGTTTGAATAAATGGAAAAGCAAGCGCGAGGCGGTCTGAATCAGAATGACGAGCCGGGCTCAAGCAGAAAAGCCCGCTCCTCGTCGGTCGAGTGCCTGCCGAGCACCGCGTTGCGATGGGGAAAGCGCCCGAAACGGGCAATGATCTCCTCATGCCGGCGTGCATAGCCGAGATGCCCGCGCAATCCCGTTTCCCTCTCCAATGCCTCGAATAGCTGTACCGAGCGCGCCTGGCTTTCGGATGATTCGTCGTGTTCGAACGGCATGTAGACGAACACCCGGTGGCACGGCGATGGCAAGCTAAGGTC
The DNA here is from genome assembly GCF_035492435.1 of Trinickia sp. Taxonomy (GTDB): domain Bacteria; phylum Pseudomonadota; class Gammaproteobacteria; order Burkholderiales; family Burkholderiaceae; genus Trinickia. The sequence continues at coordinate 8,393 of NZ_DATJJF010000167.1, read as the reverse complement.
TGCTTTCGAATCGACCATCCGGCATGCCACCGCGAGTGCTCGCGCGTCGCCCGCGAACGCTTCGGGTTGAGCGCGATGAATGTTGCGCGAAAACTGGTCGAGCACGACGACCAAGGCCAGTGCGCCCAACGCCGAACGCGACCAGCCGTCACAAGCGCCACGCCGCGCTGCCTCAAGCGTAGTCAGGAAGCGCGCGCGCAGCACCGCATCAAACGCCTCGTCGCCTCGGAACCACTCACGCCACACCTTGCCGAATCGCGGGGCGTCCGGCTCGCCGAACCAGAAATCGAGCACTTCTCGCGCGCCCGGATCAAGCGCACGGTAATCGGCCGCAAGTTCTGGCGCAAGATGCGCCACGGCGCTTTCCGGCAAAGCACCGTCGCTCGCACCTGCCGTCATTACGCAAGCTCCAGCACGAGGCGCCGCGTGCGGGCGCTTTTCTTCTCCAACTTCGCGACCCGCAGCGCACCAATTTCCGCTGTGTTTCGCACGTGCGTGCCGCCGCACGGCTGCAAATCCACGTCATCAATGCGCAAGAGCCGAACGCGCCCGAGCCCCATCGGCGGTTTGACGCTCATGGTACGCACGAGCTCAGGCCGCGCGGCCATCGCTTCGTCGGTAATCCATTCGGTGCCGACGTGGTGCTGCCCCGCAACAAACGCCGCAAGCCGCGTCTCCACGAACTCGCGCTCAATCGGCTCAACAGTCGCGAAATCGAGCCGCGCATACTCGGCTGTGATGCTGCAGCCGTCGACCGGATACGGCAAGACCGCACACATCAGATGACTCGCCGTGTGTAGCCGCATGTGCCGGTAGCGGCGCACCCAGTCGATTTCCGCCAACACAGATTCACCTGCGCCTAATCGGGCCAGCAACGCTTCCTGGCCTGCCGCCGGCACATGCAGCGCATCGTCGGGCGAGGCCCCCTCAAACTTCGCCTTGCGCGTGTCGGCGATCTCGATACGCGTGCCGTCGACGAGCACCAGCGCCCCCGTGTCGCCCGCCTGACCACCGCCCAATGGATAGAAAACGGTCCGATCGAGCAGAATGCCTTCATTGCCGATTGCCGTAATCGTCGCCTCGCAGCGGGTCAAATAAGCGTCTTCACGGAACAGCGCTTGTGTCGTCATTTTCGGTTCCTCGTGGTGTGTGATCATCGGTCCGCCCTCGAGTGCCGCCCCAAAGGGCTCGCTCTCGTCACTGCGGACGAATTGATTGGCTGAATCGAATTGCGCGGCCTGTTTCAGCCGCTGCGTCACGCGTCGGGAACGGCGGCTTTCTAACATGTGGCGTGTGGCCGCGTACGGCCTCCGACGGCGCGAACGCCTTAACCGCTAGGAAGCCGATGACATCTACCTGCTGCCGCGCGCCACCATGAACTCGAGCGCCCCACGCCATATTAAATGCTCAATCGAGTTGCAGCTTTCCGCGCACTGTCGCGAACGCAACGTCCGATCAGTCTAAGCGCATTCGTCGGGGTAGCAATTTCAAGGCGGCCGCTTTCGCCAGGAAGGGGGCCGCGAAAGCAAGTCACTTCGTCTTCCAATCGACGGCTAAGTGTCCTAATGTGAGTTGAGCCTGCCTGCTTCGAGACTGGCTAAGAAGGCGCGCGGATAAGTCGATCCAACGATTTTCCACAGAGTTGATGCACGCTTGTTGCTCGCGTCATCGTCGGGTTCCGCGCACGCACGCATGACTCATCACTGGTGCGCCGTACGTGGTGACGTTTGTGCAGAGGACATCAAGGTCCTGAAGCAGCCGTCTGATGCGAAGCCGCCGTGCGAGAAGTCCAGCGACCGGCACGCCATAGAGACATTGACGTCGGCGCCACGCAAGGTCGATGTTGTGGCAAGAAAAAATATAAAGAAAGAAACGCGAAGGCGCTGCCCAATCCCACTTTCAGCCGTGATTTGTTCGGCGAACCTTGAGCCAGAAGGAGCTAGTCCATGAGCGATCTAGTCGTTGTGAGCTTCCGGGATGAAGAAACGGCCGACCACGTGCTGAACAAATTACAGGAAATGCAAAAGGAGCATCTCCTCGACCTCGAAGACGCCTGTGTGTTGGTTCGTGACAGCAAAGGCAAAGTGCATTTGAAGCAGGCCGTCGATCTCGTCAAGATCGGTGCGCTCCGCGGTGCGACATGGGGCGTCATGTTCGGCACGCTCGTCGGGCTGCTGTTGCTCAACCCCCTCGCAGGACTCGCGACGGGCGCCGTTGTCGGCGCGGGAACGGGGGCGCTATCAGGTGCGCTATCGGATTACGGCATCGACGATACTTTCATGCGCTCAATGGGCGCGAAGATCGAAGTCGGTTCGTCCGCGATCTTCGTCCTCGTGCGCCGCGTCAATTTCGACAAGGTGCTGCCAGAGCTGAAACCCTTCGGCGGAACGATACTGAAGACCTCGCTCACGAATGACCAAGAGGAACGTCTGCGGAAAGCGCTCGATAATTTCGGCAGCCCTGGCGCAACGGCCTCTTGACGGCAGCCACCGCATCATTTTTTCCTGACGGGCCGCGGCGAGCCCGCAACACGGCATGATGGCGCGCATGTCGACATTCGAGCGTCCTGATGCACGGTGCCGTCGCCGCGGCGAATGCTTTCTACGCACAGGCCGGACGGCGAACGCAGTTCGGCGGTAAGTGCACTGTTTCGGGCGCCGGGATGGGTGTTCGCCGCGTCCGTCGATCCGGAGGCAGGTGTGACCGATCCGTCCGTTGCTTCTAATGAATCAGGCCGTGGCCGCCCTCTGCTAGTCGATCTCGCGCTACAAGGCGGCGGCTCGCATGGGGCGTTCACGTGGGGCGTGCTCGACAGGCTGCTCGAAGAGTCGCGATTGCAAATCGAAGGCATATCCGGCACGTCGGCGGGCGCGATGAATGCGGCCGTACTCGTGAGCGGCTTCGAGCATGGCGGTCGGGAAGGCGCACGTACGGCGCTCGAGCACTTCTGGCGGCGCGTATCGGATGCCGCCGTTTTGAGCCCGTTCCAGCGAACTCCGCTCGACCAAATTTCCGGGCGATGGACGCTCGATCATTCACCGATATTTCTCGCGATGGACATGATCGCGCGGATGGTTTCACCCTACGACCTCAATCCGACGTTGGTCAACCCGCTGCACAGCATTCTGGCTGAAAGCATCGACTTTGACGCCGTGCGTTCCTCGCGCATCGGGCTGTTCATCACGGCGACGCATGTGTGCACCGGCCAGGGCCATGTGTTTCGCAACTTCGAACTCAAGCCCGAAGTGCTGCTTGCGTCGGCCTGTCTGCCGACGTTATTCAAAGCCGTCGAGATCGACGGCGAACCTTATTGGGATGGGGGCTACGCGGGCAATCCGACGATCACGCCGCTAATCCGAGAGACAAATTCGGTCGATACATTGATCGTGCAGGTCAATCCCATCGAACGGCCGGATGCGCCGCGCTCGGCTCGCGATATCATCAGCCGGCTCAACGAAGTCGCTTTCAACGCGCCTTTGCTGAAGGAGTTGCGCATGATCGCGCTGCTGCACAAGCTCGCCGACCCCGGCAACGACGAAGGGCGACGCTGGGCGACCATGCGCATCCACAGAATTGCGAGCCCGATGATGGCGTCGCTCGGCTATTCGTCGAAGCTCAATGCCGAATGGCGCTTTCTCACGATGCTGCGCGACGAAGGACGCCGCGCCACGCAGGCGTTTCTCGACGAACATGGCGGCGCCCTAGGCCAGCGCTCGTCGCTCGACCTCGATACGCTGCTTGACGGAATCCTCCATTGAGCTCCGTCGCTGTCGTCCGCGGCACTCAGCGTTGGGCTCGCAGGCATGCTGGCAAGTCTCGGGCTGCTGATCTGGTTCGCCTATCGCGGCTGGAGCGTGCTGCTGCTCGCGCCCATTGAGGCGATGCTGACCGCGCTCGTGTCCGGCGAGCCTGTGCTTGCGCATTAGACGCAGACGTTCATGTCGGCAGCCGCACGATTCCCTGCGCAATTCTTTCCGCTATTTCTGCTCGGCGCGCTGGGATTTAACGTCGGTTGACCATCCAGTCGGCCGTGTCAAAAAACGCCTTCATCAAGCGTTCGCGCAACAGTTGCGCCAAGCCGACGTCCTCCATCGCACAGGCCATGCACCGCAGCCACTGGTCACGCTCGGATGACCCAATGGCGAATGGCAAATGGCGCGCGCGCAGCCGCGGATGGCCGAAGCGCTCGATATAGTGATCGGGGCCTCCCAGCCAGCCGCACAGAAACCAGAACAGCTTGTCGCGCGAGCCGTCGAGCGTTGGCGGGTGCAGCGCACGGATGCCGGCAAATTCGGACTCGAGGTCCATCAGATCGTAGAAACGGTCGACAAGTTCGCGCACGCGCGCCTCGCCGCCGACGAGCTCAAATGCGCTCGATTGGGACGGTGTGCCGCCCTCAGTGGAATCGGTCATAGTCAGTCTGAAGATTATGCGTCGCGCAACGACTGCCCGGCCGGCCGTGAAAGCACGCGTCTCAAGCCAAGCCAGCCGCCGATGCCGGCACATGTCATACCCGCTGCGATGCCTGCCGGCAGCAGCCACGGATCGAAGTCGAGATAAAAGTCGAAGACGCGCGTCGCGATCACCGCGCCGAGTGTCTGCGAACCAATCGCCGCCATCGCGCCAGCGAGGGCGCCGACGACAGCGAACTCGGCGAACTGCACGGCGCGCACTTGGCGATGCGATGCGCCCAGCGCCCGCAGGAGAGCCGACTCTTTCATCCGCTCGTCGCGCGTGCCGGCGAGCGCCGCGTACAGCACGAGTACGCCGGCCGCGAGCGTGAACGCAAAAAGAAACTGCACGGCACCAATCACCTGCTCGAGTACCCGCTGAATTTGCGCGAGAATCGGCCCGACGTCGATCGCCGTCACGTTCGGATGTGCGGCGACAAGGCCGTCAAGCATCGCGCGGCGCTCCGCCGGCAAATGGAAGCTTGTGATGTAGCTTGCCGGAAAGCCCTGCAAGGCAGCGGGCGGCATCAGCACAAAAAAGTTGACGTTGAATGAGCCCCAGTCGAGCTTGCGTATGCTCGTCACCGGGGCGTCGATCGTCAAGCCTGTCACGTCGAAGCGCAGGACATCGCCGAGCCGGATACCGAGGAGCTTTGCAAGCCCCTCTTCGATCGAGATCTCGGGCCGCTCGGTGTCGCCATACCATTGCCCAGCGACGATCCGGTTGTCACTGGGCATGCTCGTCGTGTAGGACAGATTGAACTCTCGGTCGACAAGCCGGCGCGCCTGCTCGTCCTTGTACGCGCCAGGATCGACGGGTTTGCCGCCGATGGCGATGAGCCGGCCGCGCACCATCGGCTCCAGCTTAACGTGCAAGTCGTGTGCGGCGAGATACTCGGCCACGGCCTGGCGCTCGTCGGGCTGAATATCGATGAGAAACTCGTTTGGCGCATCCGGCGGCGTCGATCTTTCCCACCCGGCGACCAGATCGTTGCGCGTGATCGCGAGCAGAAGCAGGCATGTGAGACCGATGGCGAGCGCCGTGATCTGCAGTGCGCTCGCGAGGCCGCGCCGCTCGAGCGAGGCCAGTGCATAGCGCCAGCCGACACCGGCGGCAAGGCGCGCTCCGCCCCGTTCGCTGCGCGCAAGACGGGAAGCCGCCCAGAGCGCGGCGCGCGCGACGCCGGCAAAGATGACAAGGGCCGCCGCGAATCCACCCGCAACAATGCCACCGAGCTTCAGTTCGCCCGCCGCCAACACGAGCAGCACACCGAAGAGCCCGATGCCGACTGCATAGGCGGACCACGCGACGCGGGCCTCACCGCCCCACTCCCGTCGCAGCACCCGCACCGGGGGCACGCGCGTGAGCGGCAAAAGCGGCGGCAAAGCAAAGCCGAAGAGCAGGACCAGGGCAGCCGCCATGCCTTCGAACGCAGGCAGCGGGCCGGGCTGCGGCAGCTCGACGCCGATCAGCTGTCCGAGCCAAGCCAGCAGCGCGTAATGCCCCGCGTAGCCGAGGGCAACGCCCACGAGCCCCGAGGCGACGGCCACGACGAGGAACTCCAATGCGATGAGCGCGCGCAGTGCCCCTTCGGCAAGCCCGAGGCAGCGCATCACCGCACAGCTGTCGAGATGCCGTCGCGTGTAGCGATGCGCGGCCATCGCAATCGCAACCGCGGCAAGCAGGGCTGTCAGCAAAGAGACGAGCCGCAGAAAGTGGCCGGCGCGATCGAGCGTCTCGCGCACCTGCGGCTGCCCATCCTCCAGCGATTCCAGCGCAACGCCCCGCAGGCGGCCGCCGTCGACGCGCTCATGCGCAAAGCGCGAGAAACGCGCGACGGTTGCGTCGGAGCCGGCGACGAGCAGGCGATACGTGACGCGGCTGCCGTAGCCGATGAGCCCCGTCGATGCCAAATCGTCGGCGCGCATCATCACGCGCGGTGAAAAATTGACAAAGCTGAAGCCGCGATCGAGTTCACGCGTAATGACCGCGGCGATTGTGAAGGTGCGATCGCCGAGTGTGATGCGATCGCCCACACGCGCGTGAAGCGCGTTCAGCATCTGCGCATCGACCCACACCGTGCCGGACAGGGGAATACCGTCCGCAGCGCGATCAGGTGCATCGGGCGCTGCCGCAATTCGCACCGCGCCGCGCAGCGGATATCCGGACGACACAGCTTTGACCGCCGCGAGCCGCACGCCCACCCCAGTGCCTTGCCCGTCGGCAGACCCTGTCGGCCCGGCGAGTCCCACCATGCTCGGAAAGATGCTGGTGGTCGCCGTCTTCAAACCGAGCGTATGAGCTTCATCGGCAAAAGAATGATCGACAGGGTGATCGGCCCGCACCACGAAGTCGGCCGCGATCATGCGGCGTGCATCGCGCTCGAGCCCCTGCTGAAGGCGGTCGGCCAGAAAAGCGACGCTCGAAAGCGCCGCTACGGCCAGTACCAGCGCAAGGACGAGCATGGAAAGCTCGCCCGCGCGCCAGTCGCGCAGGGTCATACGCGCTGCCTGCCGTATGAGATCGAAAGCCGCCATCGGACGGCGAGTGTGTGTAGCCGCGCCCCTCAATCCCGCTTGCTCCCGAGCGAGGTCAACCGTGAGCCCATATGCGCGGCGATACCGCGATAGCCGCCCTGCACGCCCCGCCACAGGCGCGGCAGCGCCCAGCCCGAGAAGACCAGAAAGACGACCATGAGGGCCAAAAAGGCCAGCGGCATGAAAAGCGCGATCGCAAGACCGACGCCGACGAGCAGGTCTTCGGTTGCCGAAGCAATCCAGTTCGAGATCGGCTCCGGTGACAGATTGATGAGTGCCCGCGTGCCCGCCTTGGTCAGGTGCGCGGATCCCGCCAGCGTGCCGCCTGCAAGCGCGGCCAACGTCATGAGCGTGGGATCGGCGTGGCCGAGTGCACCCGCCGCAAGCAGCGCCCCCGCGGGGATACGGATGAAAGTATGGATGGCGTCCCAGAGCGAATCGAACGCCGGGATGCGGTCCGCGAAGAACTCCGCGACGGCGAGCAGCGCCGCCGCTCCGATCACCCACGGGGACGAGAGCACTTGCAGCGAGGCGGGCAGATGAATAATCTCAAGGCGCGCGAGCACGCCGGCGAGGAGCACCGTCAGATAGAGCCGCAGGCCGCTGGCCCAAGAAAGACCAGCGCCTAGCGAAAGTGCGTCGAGCATCGCCACTCCTTTTCAGCCTTTGCGCACGTGCCGACGAACACTCATCCATCGTGCGGCTTTGTCCCATTATAGACATGCCTCCGAATGTGCCGCTTGGGAGCACGCAGCGCAGTTTGGGCGCACGCGGCGGGGAAACGAGCTTTCGGCATGCGGCGGCCCCATGCATCGCTCAAGCGCCGGCGGCACCCATGCTGCACAAAAGTGGCAAGGAGGCGGTGCACGTTCGGTATCAGACGAGCGGCAACGTCCTAGCGCAAGACGCGTCGCGGGACGAAATCGACTTCACCTGCCGAAGCACGCGACCGAGAATTCACAGTGGCAGCGAATGCAACCATTTGGGATGCCGCACCACCAAGTTTGTTCGTGGCTAACGCAAGGCTCACGGCAATCGCACGTTGTTGCGGCGTGGCGTTCTGCGGCTCTGGCAGTAGTTCCACCGACACGCGGTGGATGTCGTCGGAAAACCGCTGCATACCCTATCGATTGCGAGAGGCGATATATGAGTGCTGCAACGGGACGAAATAGGTTGTGGGAGGCATGCGAGTGGCAGCCGTTGCGGCTACCTTGCGCGTTAAGGAGATGAACCCAGCCCCAGACTGCGTCCGCAAGCGAAATTCGGGCGCGGGCAGGCTGCGTCACTCGCCGAGGTAGGCGGCGCGCACCTTGGGGTCGTCGAGCATATGCTTCGCATTGCCCGACATCGTGATCGTGCCGGAATCCATCACGTAGCCGCGATTGGCCGCTTGCAGCGCGAGCC
>NZ_DATJJF010000166.1:0-9523 GCF_035492435.1 Trinickia sp. | reverse complement strand
CGTCGAAATCGTGCTCCCGGGCCGCGGTCGACCGGACGAGATCATCGTACTGGGCGCGCATTACGACACGGTGCGCAACAGCCCTGGCGCCGACGACAACGCCAGCGGCGTCGCCGCGCTGCTTGAAATTGCCGGATTGCTACAAGCGCTTTCACCCTTCTACACAGTGCGCTGCGTCGCCTTTGTCAATGAAGAGAGCCCATTTTTTTTGCGTGAAGCCATGGGAAGTCTGAGATATGCAAGCGCCGCACGAGTTCGCGGCGATTCAATTCGCTTGATGCTCTCGCTCGAAATGCTTGGCTACTATCGAAACGAATCGGGTACGCAAAAGTATCCGCCGTTGCTGCGTTATTTCTATCCCCCGGAAGGCAACTTCATCGGTTTCGTTTCTAATCTTCGCTCAGCGCGCCGGCTGCGATCGGTCGTCGATGCCTTCAAAGCCTCGTCCGATTTTCCGCTGCAAGCGGCGTCGCTACCGTGGTGGGTGCCTGGTGTCGCGCTAAGCGATCACGCATCGTTCTGGCGGCGCGGCTACTTGGCAGGTATGGTGACGGATACAGCCTACCTCCGTAATCCGAACTACCACACCGCTCGTGACGTGCCGGCATCGCTCGACTATCCGCGCATGGCCGAAGTGACGCACGGATTGGCCGCGGGCGTCGCATTGCTCGGGGCGCGGGGGCATGAGCTGCGATAACACTCAACCAACGAAACGAATAAACGAATGGCTGTTTTGTTATATGACGAAATCTCCCGTAAGCACGAACGCGACCGCTGCCGCATGATGGCCCCCAAGGGGCTCGGATTGCGTTAGCATTGCAGCGCACGCCGGTCCGCGCTGGCTCTACAGCGTAACGTCCGCATAGGGCTGCATAGCGGCCGAACATCTTTAGAGAAACCACCATGTCATTTGCTCACGTGCCCACGCGCAAAGGGGCTGCATCGCCTGTGTCCGACGCGGAGCGGCAAACGCGCATCGATCTTGCCGCGGCCTACCGGCTCGTTGCACTGAACGGGTGGGACGATCTCATCTACACGCATATTTCTGCGAGCGTGCCCGAGGAGCCGGGGCATTTTCTGATCAATCCGTTCGGGCTTTGTTTCGATGAGGTCTGCGCGTCCAACCTCGTGAAGATCGACATCGAAGGCAACGTGGTAGGGGTGAGCGACCATCCCGTCAACGCGACGGGCTTTGCCTTGCATGGTGCAGTCCATCGCGCACGCAGCGACGCGTTTTGCGTCATGCATTTGCACAATACGGCAGGCATCGCGGTTTCCGCTCAACGCGAGGGTTTGCTGCCTCTGTCACAGCATGCACTGCGTTTTCACGGCCAACTCGCCTATCACGATTACGAAGGACTGGCTTTCACACCAGAGGAAGGCGACAAACTCATCTCACATCTGGCGGACAACCCTGCCATGCTGCTTCGCAATCACGGCACGATGACAATCGGCCGCACGATTGCCGAGGCTTATGTGTTGATGGCAACGCTCGTCAAAGCCTGCGAGATTCAACTGCAAGCGCAAGCCAGCCACGTCGGGCTAGTATTGCCGACCGAAGCTGTGATCGAGCGCGCGGCGTTGCAGTTACGCGATGGCGGCGCGATCGAGGGCGTGCTCGAATGGCCTGCGCTCTTGCGCAGGCTCGATCGTATCGACGCATCGTATCGGAACTGACTTTCGCGTTTCGTCCACTTTCATCAACTTTCCAAGGATCTACACCTATGCCGACATTTCATATCGAGCTCTTCGAGGGCCGCACCGTCGAACAAAAACGGAAGTTTGTCGAAGCAATCACGCGCGTGACTTGCGACACGCTCGGCTGTGAGCCCGCATCGGTGGACATTATTTTGACTGACGTCAAGCGGGAAAACTGGGCGACGGGCGGCAAGCTGTGGAGCGACGAGTAGTAAGGGTTTTGCGGAAGATTCGGGGGCGCGATAGCACTACATTCCAATACGCAGACGACCTCTAGCGCCATCGTGTTCGCCGCAACGATCACTAGACAACTATACGCTATCTGCGTATAGTTGTGCTCATGCGAGCCATCTTTGTCGAACTGTCACCCTTCCAGAAATATCGCTCCGACTATCTGACGGACGACGAGTATCGTCTTCTTCAAGAGGGGATGCTTGCTAACCCAGATGCGGGCGATGTCATCAAGGGGGCGGGCGGCCTGCGCAAACTTCGTGTCGCCGACAAGCGGCGAAACAAGGGGAAGCGCAGCGGCTTGAGGGTTATCTACTACTACTGGGTTGAAGGCACTCAGTTTTGGCTGTTCACCCTCTACGACAAGAACGAAATGGCTGATTTATCGAGCGCTGAGCGCAAGGCATTGGCCGAACTGCTCGCGGAGGAAATAGCGCAAAGGGGCGCGAAATGAAACGAAATCTGTTCGCCGAATTGAAGGAAGGCATGGCCGATCTTGCTGCCGAACGCGCCGGCAAGGTCACGCTCCGCAAAATGGATGTGGAGATACCCGACGTCGTTGAAGTGTCGCCCGAGGAAATCAAAACGGTCCGCGAGGCCGTACATGCCTCACAGGCCGTTATGGCACGCCGGTTGCGGGTCAATCAGCGTACATATCAGAACTGGGAGCAGGGAAAGGCCAAGCCAAATGCGCAGGCGGCCGTCCTGATAAAGCTCGTTGAGAAGCATCCTGAAACACTAGCTTTACTAGAAACTCTGTAGAACACTAACCCATACGGCACTGCGGGCGAAAATCCCGCCACGAGCTGGGCGCAGCGAAAAAAGTGAAATGCAAATGCCGGCCATAGCATCGCACCGTGGCACTCCGCACATTTGATACCGCCACCTATACTTAGGACACCTACACAAAACGGCGACAAACGCGACAGCCCCTTCAAGGAGGACCCTATGCTCAAAGGCGGCTGCTTATGCGGACATGTCCGCTACGAAGTGCAGGGTACGCCCTTCCACTCCACCATTTGCCACTGCGTAGATTGCCGCCGATGCGCAGCGGCTCCGCTCGTTGCCTGGTTCAGCGTCAAGCGAGCCGATTTCCGCGTAGTGCACGGCAAACCAAGGCCATTCGCTTCGAGCCCGCCCGTCGTGCGCACATTCTGTGCGGACTGTGGAACACCTTTGACGTATCGGCACGACGGCTTTCCCGACGAGATCGACGTATCCACGTGCAGCCTCGATTTACCTGACCAGGTTCCGCCCGCGGATCACACTTGGACATCGCAAAAATTGCCGTGGATCGTGATCCCCGATTCAATGCCCCAGCATGCGCGCAGCCGGCCTAACACCTGATTGCGCACCGCTCGTCGTCGTTCCGATCCGAAATACGTCTACCGTGCGCTTGAGCAACGCAGCCTGATCATCGAGCGATTGAGCGGCAGCAGCGGCCTGTTCGACGAGCGCCGCGTTCTGCTGTGAAACCTGATCCATCTGCGCGACGGCTACCCCAACCTGCTCGATTCCGTCGCGCTGCTGATCGGAAGCGTTCGCGATCTCATTCATGATCGCCGTCACCCTCGAAATGGCCTCCCGAATCTCGCGCATGGTCAGCCCCGCTTGATCAGCAAGCTTAGTACCGGCATCCACGCGAGCCAGGGAATTGCCGATCAGCTCCTTGATTTCTTTGGCGGCGACACCCGCCCTTTGCGCTAGCGACCGTACTTCCCCCGCAACGACCGCGAAGCCTCGACCCTGCTCCCCCGCCCGAGCCGCTTCGACGGCCGCGTTTAGCGCAAGGATGTTGGTCTGGAAAGCGATACCCTCAATCACCGCGGTAATCTCTCCGATCTTTTTCGACGCCTCATCGATCCCGTTCATTGTTTCGACGACGTTGTCCACCACGGATGCGCCCCGCAGCACAACCTCGTTGGCATTACCGCTGAGCGCTTGTGCCGTTCTTGCGTTTTCGCTGTTGTGCTTGACGGTCGCCGTGAGCTCCTCCATGCTGGCCGCCGTTTCCTCCAGCGACGCTGCCTGCTCCTCGGTTCGCTGGGACAAATCGCTGTTGCCGGCTGCTATCTGCTTCGTCGCCGCCGCGATCGAATCCGCACTTCGCATCACTTGCCGCACCGTATCGCTGAGCGACACCTGCATTGTCATCAGGCCGTCGACAAGCTGGCCCATCTCGTCATGAGATTTGACTTCCAGCCGCTCGCTCAGGTCTCCCACAGCGATGCGTTTCATGGCCGACAATACGTTCGCAAGCGGCCGCGCAATCGAGAGGTTGAGCGCGACGGCGCAGGCAACGCATGCCAGCATCCCGACGACGAGCAGCGCAGCGCCGATCAACTGAACAGCGCTGGAGCGCCCCCTTGCAGCCGCAAACGCTTCGCTCCCGTGCTCGTGTTGCCATGCTGCGAGCGCATCCGAGCTTTTGGTCAATGCGACCGACAACGGCGGCACGGCATTCATCGCCATGCGGTCGGCCGTTTCGTGATCCCCTTTTTTGAGTGCGGCGACCATCGGCATGATCGCCTTGTCGGCGAGTGCCGCGCGCGCGGCATCGACCGCATCGGCCAGTGCCTGCTCGTTTGCACCATGCGAAAGCGCCATATACTCGTGCCACGCCCCGTTCGACACCGAGAGGTAGTTGAGCGCCTTATCAATCAGGCTAGCCGTATCGGGTGCATCAGGATGCAGCATCACACGGTCGAGCGTAGTGCGTACGATGGTCAAATTGACGTTAGCCTTGCCGATTGCAATGGCTGCCGCAAGTTGATTCGAGTACGCATATTCGAGGTCGTCGTTCGAGCGGTTGGTGCCGTATGCACCGAGCGCACCGGTGGCCAGAATCAAGATGCCCAATATGGTCACGGTGAACCACAAACGCGCGGAGATAGGCAGTCTTTTGAGCATTGATAAGTCTTATAGGGGATTCGAGCGATATGCGCCCAAGGAGCTCCGGCGTTTACCGGTCGCCGTATCCTTGGATTACGGCAAGCCGCAAATAAGACTTAACCTTCGGCAATCACATAATTGCGTTTTGCCCGACTCTTCCACATTGCGAACATTATCGCGAAAGGCTAATTCGGCAGATCGGGCTGAATCCGAGGAACTGCTATTTTGGATGCCTCCTACGGACATGCCTTAGCCGACTTTTCAATGAATCTGGCCTCTTCGCTCTAACGTTCCCCACCGACAGCGGCCTTTCTCGCCTCTTCCTCCACGTCAAGCGTGTCCATTTCTTCGATTTCGACCGTACCACCATCCAAGATGGCACGAGCCCGATTCATATCGATAGCCTTCTCCCAGCGGGCGACCACGACGGTTGCCACACCGTTGCCGATCAGATTCGTCACTGCGCGCGCCTCGTTCAAAAAGCGATCGACGCCAAGAAGCAGGACGAGACCGGACACAGGAATCTTGTGCATCGATGCCAGCGTAGCCGCCAGTGCCACGAAACCGGCACCGGCAACACCCGCCGAACCCTTCGACGTCAGCAGCAACACACCCAGCACGAGCAGTTGATCCCATATGCTCAGATGGATGTTCATCGCCTGCGCGACGAAGATGGCTGCCATCGTCAAATAGATCGACGTGCCGTCCGCATTGAACGTGTAGCCTGTCGGCAGGACCATGCCGACGACGGAGCGCGCGCAGCCGAGCTTCTCCAGCTTGATGAGCATCTGCGGCAATACTGCCTCGGTCGAAGCCGTTCCGAAAGTGACGAAAATCTCATCCTTGATGTAGCGAAGAAACTTCCACAGCGACAGCCCGCATAACCGCATCATGGTGCCGAGCACAATGACGACAAACGCGATGGAGGTCAGATAGAGACTCAACATCAGCTCGCCGAATGAAGCGAGCGTACCAATGCCGTATTTCGCCACCGTAAACGCCATGCCGCCGAACGCTCCGATCGGAGCGACGTACATGACGATGCGCACGACGCCGAACATCGCATGCAGGAATATTTCGAGCATGTCGACGAAAGGTGCGGTGCGCGGCCCGAGCTTGGCCAGCGAAATGGCGAGCAGCACGGAGAAAAAAATCACCGGTAGCATTTCGCCATTGGCGAACGCACCCACCACGCTATTGGGCACAATGTTCATGAAAAAATCGAGCATCGTGTGCTCATGGGCCGAATGCGCGTAGGTGCTGATCGCCGTGCTGTCGATATGGGCCGGATCGACGTTCATCCCGCTGCCGGGCTGAATGAGATTGACCACAACGAGCCCAATGCCGAGTGCGATCGTCGACGCGAACTCAAAGTAGATAATCGCCTTGACACCCACCCGCCCGGCCGAGTGAATATCGTTCATGCGTGCGATGCCGACCACAACCGATGCGAAGATGATCGGCGCAAGCAGCATGCGAATCAACTTGATGAAAAGATCACCAAGCGGTTTTAGCTCGGCACCGATGCCCGGATAAAAATGACCAACAGCGATCCCCGCGATAATGCCGATTAAAACCTGTACATACAGTTTCGAAAGGTACTTTCGTATCGTTGAAACCCGCATGGCTGTCTCTCTCCTTGGCGTGGCGCGTGATGCTTTCATTTGCACAAAAGCCGGCGCTGCGTTTTGGTTTGCAGAGCCGGCGTCCACGTCCGCCTTCTGTGTATTGTTATCGTCTCTTGTGCCGCCGCACCACTGGCGATGAGATGGCGCGGCGTACGGATCGATTATACGGAGAGCTTTTTCATCTCTGCATAAAGATCCGCTTTTCCTTCAAAGCCAATCCCCGGCAACTCCGGCATCGTAATATATCCGTTTTCCACTTTGACGCCATCGGGGAAGCCGCCATAAGGCTGGAACAGATCGGGATAGGACTCGTTGCCACCAAGGCCGAGACCCGCGGCAATATTCAACGACATTTGATGACCGCCGTGCGGAATGCAGCGGCTCGGTGACCAGCCGTGCTCGCGCAACATCTCGATCGTACGCAGATATTCGACCAGCCCGTAGCTCAACGCGCAGTCGAACTGCAGCCAATCGCGATCAGGCCGCATGCCGCCATAACGGATCAGATTGCGTGCGTCTTGCATCGAAAACAGGTTTTCGCCCGTTGCCATGGGGTTCGAATAGTAGTTGCGCAGCGTCGCGTTCAGCTCGAAATCGAGCGGATCACCCGCCTCTTCGTACCAGAAGAGATCGTATTGCGAGAGCGCCTTTGCGTACTTGATCGCCGTGTCGAGATCGAAACGGCCGTTGGCGTCTACCGCCAGCTTTCGGCCTTCGCCCAGTACACTCAGAATCGAATCGATGCGGCGCAGATCCTCGTCGAGCGAAGCGCCGCCGATTTTCTTTTTCACCACCGTGTAGCCGCGATCGACATAGCTGCGCATTTCATCTTTCAGCCTTTCGTGGTCCTGGCCCGGGTAGTAGTAGCCACCCGCTGCATAGACAAACACTTTGCGATTCGGCCGGCCGTCGCCGTAGCGGTCTGCGAGCAGTTGATAAAGCGGTTTGCCCTCAATCTTGGCGACGGCGTCCCATATCGCCATATCGATCGTCCCGATCGCGACCGAACGTTCACCGTGGCCACCGGGCTTCTCGTTCGTGAACATCGTCGCCCAGATCTTGTGGGGATCGAGATTGTCGCCCTTGTCGTTGATGAGCGTAGCGGGATCAGCTTCCAAAAGCCGCGGGATAAAGCGCTCACGCATCAGCGTGCCCTGCCCATAGCGGCCATTCGAGTTGAAGCCGAAGCCTACGACCGGCTTGCCATCGCGGATCACGTCGGTGATCACCGCAACGAGACTCAGCGTCATTTTGCTGAAGTCGATGTAGGCGTTGCGAATGGAGGAACTGATTGGAACGGTTTTTTCGCGGATTTCGACGATTCTCATGGTGTCTCCAGGCATCGACCGCCATAGCGGGCGGGCGTCAAGAGACACTAGGTTATTCGCCGATATGAAGGTTATGATTCACCCAAAATCATTTCTCTATTAACTTTCAGTGAAGACCGACGTTGCCTCTCAACTCGAGTTCTTTGTACTTCTTGCTCGCCACGGCAGCCTCGCCGCAGCGGCGCGTGCGCTGGATTTGACGCCGCCGGCCGCAACCAAGCGGCTATCGCAACTCGAGGCACGCCTCGGCGTGCGGCTCGTCAACCGGACGACGCGCCATATCAGCCTCACGGCTGAAGGAGAAACCTACCTTCATCGCGCAACACGCATCCTGGACGACATCCGGGAAATGGAAGATACGGTTTCATCCAGTCATTCATCGCCCAGAGGCCTGTTGCGCATTAACGCCACGCTCGGATTCGGGCGCACGACAATTGCGCCAATCGTGTCTGCGTTTGCAAAGCGGCACCCGCATGTCGAAGTGCAACTCGAGGTGACGGACCGTCCGATCGACCTCGTCGAGAGCGGCGTCGACCTGGCGATCCGATTCGGTGCGCTTCCAGACAAACGGCTCAATGCGCGCCGCGTCATGTCGAATCGCAGGTTCTTATGTGCCTCGCCGCGTTACCTGGAACGGCACGGCACGCCCACAAGCCTGGCCGATCTCGCCCGTCACGCCTGTATCGTTCATCGACAAAACGATGACGCTTATGGCGTATGGCGTTTTATGAATAACGGACAGACCGAAGTCGTCAAGGTGCATGGCACGCTGTCCAGCAACGATGGCGATATCGTTCTCGGGTGGGCACTCGACGGCCACGGCATTCTCGTGCGATCGGAGTGGGACCTCGCCAAGTATCTGGAAAGCGGTCGACTGCGAGTGGTACTGCCCGATTTCGTGCAGCCGTCGGCCGATCTCTTTGTCTACTATCCGAACAAACTCAACCAGACAGGGCGTGCTCGAGCCTTTATCGATTTCTTGATCGAGCACTTTAAAAGCGGATCAGCGGCGCACACCTGACAAAAATTCGAAGGATAAAAAAACACGACCCGCGTGTTGTGCGTCGGGTCGTGCCAGGTACTGCCTTCTTCGCGCGTTACGGTTACTTCGAAACGGTCGAGGCAAGTTGAACGCCAGCTGCTTGCAGCTCGTCGGCTTCCGCGAGCTCAGCCGAACGGTGAATCCATGCCCGTCGCATCGGAGCCAGAACGAGCTTCGCACAAATGCCCGCCACAATCGCGATGCTCGCTGTGAGCATAAACACCGCATTCCATCCGCCGGCGACTGCCAACAGCGAGGCGACCGGCACCAGCAGTGCGGCTGCGCCCTTAGCCGTGTACAGCGTCCCGGCATTACCCGCAGCGTATTTTCCGCCGAACGTATCCGCACACGTGGCCGGGAAGTTCGAGAAGATGTCGCCGTAGCAAAGGAACGTGAGTGCCGAGAACAGGATGAACAGATACGGGTTGTGGCCGAAGTGCATCAAACCGAGCAATGCCAGCCCTTCGCCTGTGAACGTCAGCATCATCGTGTTCTCACGACCGATCCGATCAGAGAGCAGGCCGCACAGAGGCCGCGTGAAGCCATTACAGATGTTGTTCATTGACAACGTGACGGTCAAGAGTGGCAGCGTGGCAGCAGCGATGCTGATAGGCAGGCTCGCAAAGCCATACTGCTTTGCAATCGGGGCAATCTGTGCCGTTGCAATGATGCCACCGGTAGCCACGCACACATACAAGATGTAC
>NZ_DATJJF010000165.1:0-7631 GCF_035492435.1 Trinickia sp. | reverse complement strand
TCTGCCGTGTCCGAGATGGTCCGCACGACAGCGCAAGGCACGTCGTGCTCGTAACACACCTGAGCAATCGCCGCGCCCTCCATTTCCACAGCAAGCGCATCGGGCAGGGCTTCGGCGAGCGCCGCCACCTCCACAGCACTGGAAACGAAGCGGTCACCGCTGATAATCATGCCTCGATGCACACGCACACCGTCCAACGCGAAACGCTTGGTGAGCGCCGCGCCTTCGTCGGCGACGAAGCGTTCACACGCGGCGGCAAGACGGTCAGCGAGCACTTCGTCTGCCGAAAAACGCGCGCGATCGAGCAACGGTACCTCATAGCGAGGAAACAGCGGCGAGGCGTCCAGATCATGCTGCAAGAGCGAATCGGCGACCACGATGTCCCCCACACGTACACCGCGCCCCACACCGCCGGCCACGCCGGTGAAGACGATGTTGTCGACGCCGAAGACGTGAATCAGCGCGCTGGCGCTCGCGGCAGCGGCGACCTTACCGATGCGCGCCAGCGTCACAACACAGGGCACACCATGCACGGTGCCGGTAT
Organism: Trinickia sp.; assembly: GCF_035492435.1. Lineage (GTDB taxonomy): Bacteria > Pseudomonadota > Gammaproteobacteria > Burkholderiales > Burkholderiaceae > Trinickia. Next base: position 7,087 of record NZ_DATJJF010000165.1, on the reverse strand, counting down.
GGTATTCGCGGCGACCAAGCGTGACGGTGCGCATTGCGCCTTCCTCACGCATCGCTTCGACGAGGTCGCCGAGCTCCTCTTGCAGCGCGGCCAGCACTCCCAACCTGCGCGTTTTATTCATGTCATCTTTTGCGTTCACTCAACCACCTGCAATTTTGCGAGCGCCAGAGCGAGCCATTTCTCGCCATGACGCTTAAACCGAACTTGCGCTCGCGCATCTGCGCCGCTGCCTTCGAGGGCCGTGATCGCCCCCTCTCCGAACTTCGTATGAAACACCTGCTGGCCAACGCGAAAGCCTGTGTCGGCCGCGCGCTGATCATTCGCGAACGCCGGCAATGCCGCTGCGGCACTCTGCGCACCGCCATGGCCACTGTAGCCGCCCTGCTCACGGTATCCGCCGCGCTGGTCCTGTTGCCGGTCGGGCCGACCAAACCAGTCACGCCCCCAGCCGGCATTGTCGGCGCGTCCGCCCCAGCGCGCGCCCGCCTCTGCCTTTGGCGTGAGCCACTTCAGCGCGGCCTGCGGCAGCTCGTCGAAGAAGCGCGAGCGAACGTTGTAGCGCGTCTGCCCGTGCAGCATGCGGCTTTGTGCGAGTGACAGGTAAAGCCGCTCCTTCGCACGCGTGATCGCCACATACATAAGACGGCGCTCCTCCTCGAGCCCATCGGCTTCGGTGGCGCTGTTTTCGTGAGGGAAAAGGCCCTCTTCGAGCCCCGTGATGAATACGGCTGTGAATTCGAGGCCTTTGGCCGCGTGCACCGTCATCAGCTGGACGGCTTCGACTCCCGCCTGCGCCTGGTTCTCGCCCGCTTCGAGCGATGCATGCGACAGGAAGCCCGCGAGCGGCGTCATCATCTCGGGGTTTTGCGCCGGCTCGTCAAGGCCTGGGGCGTCCAGCACGGTCGCGCCCGCATCGCCCCCAGTCTCTGCCGTCGCTGAGCCCAAACCGGGCACCGCGCTGGCTCGCGGATCAAGCGGAATGGAGCGCGCCGGCGTATCGAGCCCGTATCCTTCCTCGCTGACGAAAGCGGTGGCGGCGTTGACCAGTTCCTGCAAGTTTTCGAGCCGATCCTGCCCTTCGCGCTCGCCCTGATAAAAATCCACCAGGCCGCTTAACCGCACCACATGCTCTACCGTCTCCGGCAGGCTCTTGTGCTCGGTCTCGGCACGCATTTTTGCGATCAGATTGGCAAACGCCCCAAGGCTCGAGCCGGCTTTGCCCGTAACGTAAGGAATAGCCGCTGCCATCGAGCAACCGTAAAGCCGAGCAGCGTCGGCCAGTTGCTCGATCGAACGCGCCCCGATGCCGCGCGCCGGAAAATTCACGACGCGCGCAAAAGCGGTGTCATCGTTCGGATTGTCGATCAATCGCAAATAGGCGAGTGCGTGCTTGATTTCCTGCCGCTCGAAGAACCGCAGCCCGCCATAAACGCGATAGGGAATGCCGGCGCTCACCAGCGTGTGCTCGATTGCGCGCGACTGCGCGTTGCTGCGATAGAGCACCGCAATCTCGTTGCGCGCGAGCCCGTTCAACATCAACGCCCGTGCTTCCTCGACGATCCAGGCGGCCTCCTGTGTGTCAGTGGCCGCCTCGTACACGCGGATCGGCTCGCCATGACCGGCATCGGTACGCAAGTTCTTGCCGAGCCGGCGCGCATTGTGTGCAATGAGCTCGTTGGCCGCATCGAGAATGTGCCCATGCGAACGATAGTTCTGCTCGAGCTTGATGAGATGCTGCACGTTGAACTCGCGCTCGAAATCGCGCATGTTGCCGACGTTCGCGCCACGAAATGCGTAGATCGACTGGTCGTCATCGCCGACCGCAAAGATCGCGTTCGAGTGCCCGGCAAGCAGCTTCAGCCACGCATATTGGAGCTTGTTCGTGTCCTGAAACTCATCGACGAGAATGTGCCTGAAACGGGCCTGATAGTGCGCACGCAGCGGCGGGTTGTGAACCAGAAGCTCATAGCAACGCAACAGTAGCTCGGGGAAGTCGACCACCCCTTCGCGCTGGCATTGCTGGTCGTAGGCATGGTAAAGCTCGACGAACTTCAGGTTGAAGTTGTCCGATGCGTCGACCTGATCAGGCCGCAGCCCCTGCTCTTTCGCATTGTTGATGAAATACTGGAGGTTCTTGGGCGGATATTTCTCGTCATCGACTTGCAGGCCTTTCATGAGCCGCTTGATCGCCGAGAGTTGATCGGCCGTATCAAGGATCTGAAACGTCGCGGGCAGTCCCGCATCGCGGTGGTGAGCGCGCAGCATCCGGTTGCACAGGCCGTGAAACGTGCCGATCCACATGCCGCGCGTATCGATGGGCAATAGCGCGGACAGGCGCCCCATCATCTCTCGCGCGGCCTTGTTCGTGAACGTGACGGCGAGGACCGTTGCCGGCGACGCGAGCTGCTGCTGGATCAGAAATGCGATACGCGTAATGAGCACGCGCGTCTTGCCACTGCCGGCACCGGCCAGGATCATCGCCGGCTCGTTCGGCAGCGTGACGGCGGCCAGTTGTTCGGGGTTCAGGTTGGCGAGCAGATCGGGCATGAGAGAAGCGAGGTAGCGAGGCGCGACGCTCATTATAAGGTGCGACGCCTCATTCTCGCGGCCGGCCGATCAGGCGACCCCTTATAATTCGATGTTTTCACGCATCCAATCGGCAGATAGCAATCATGAGCGACACCACGCTGGCGAAAAGTTTCGAGCCGCAGACAATCGAGGCTTATTGGGGCCCCGAATGGGAGAGACGCGGCTATGCCGCACCGAAATTCGAAGCGGGCCGCGAGAACTTCTCGATCCAGCTGCCGCCCCCGAACGTCACGGGCACGCTACACATGGGCCACGCGTTCAATCAAACGATCATGGACGGCCTCACGCGCTATCACCGGATGCTCGGCGACAACACGCTGTGGCTGCCCGGCACCGATCACGCCGGTATCGCGACGCAGATCGTCGTGGAGCGGCAGCTCGACCGCGAAGGCGTCTCGCGGCACGACCTCGGCCGCGAAAAATTCCTTGAGCGCGTCTGGGACTGGAAGCAGCAGTCCGGCTCGACGATCACTCGGCAGGTCCGACGCCTCGGCGCCTCGATCGATTGGTCGCGCGAGTACTTCACGATGGACGACAAGATGTCGAAGGTCGTCGCAGAGGTATTCGTGCGCCTGTACGAACAGGGGCTCATCTATCGCGGCAAGCGGCTCGTGAATTGGGATCCGGTGCTGATGACGGCTGTCTCCGACCTCGAAGTGGCAAGCGAGGAGGAAAACGGCCATCTTTGGCACATCCGCTATCCGCTTGCCGACGGCAGCGGCCATGTCACCGTCGCGACCACTCGTCCCGAGACGATGCTCGGCGACGTCGCCGTCATGGTGCACCCCGAAGACGAGCGCTACCGAGACATCATCGGCAAGATGGTGAAGCTGCCGCTCGTCGACCGCGAAATTCCGGTGATCGCTGACGACTACGTCGATCGCGAATTCGGTACCGGCGTCGTGAAGGTCACGCCCGCGCACGATCTCAACGACTATCAGGTAGGTCAGCGCCACGGCTTGCCGCAGATCGAGATCCTCACGCTCGATGCCAAGATCAATGACAATGCGCCTGCTGCCTACCGCGGCCTCGATCGTTTCGAGGCTCGCAAGCGCATCGTCGCCGAGCTCGAGGCGCTCGAGCTCATGGAGTCGGTCAAGCCGCACAAGCTGATGGTGCCGCGCGGCGACCGCACCGGCGTGGTACTCGAGCCGATGCTGACAGACCAATGGTTTGTCGCAATGAGCAAACCGGCGCCGGAAGGCACGTTCCATCCGGGCCAGTCGATCGCTGAAAAAGCGCTCGATGTCGTGCGCAACGGCGAAGTCAAGTTCGTGCCCGAAAACTGGACGACCACCTATTACCAGTGGCTCGAGAACATTCAAGACTGGTGCATTTCGCGCCAGCTTTGGTGGGGTCACCAAATTCCGGCCTGGTACGGTGACAACGGCGAGGTGTTCGTCGCGCGCAGCGAGGAAGACGCGCGCGCGCAAGCCGCCGCACGCGGCTATACGGGCGCACTCAAGCGTGACGACGACGTGCTCGACACCTGGTTTTCGTCGGCGCTCGTGCCCTTCTCCTCGCTCGGCTGGCCGAACGAGACGAAGGACCTCGAATGCTTTCTGCCCTCGTCCGTGCTCGTAACGGGCTTCGACATCATCTTCTTCTGGGTCGCGCGCATGATCATGATGACGACCCACTTCACGGGCCGTGTGCCGTTCCACACCGTCTATGTGCATGGCCTCGTGCGTGATCACGAAGGCCAGAAGATGTCGAAGAGCAAGGGCAATACGCTCGACCCGATCGATCTCGTCGATGGCATCGATCTCGAGACGCTCGTCGCAAAGCGCACGACGGGGCTCATGAATCCGAAGCAGGCCGCATCGATCGACAAGAAGACGCGCAAGGAATTCCCGGACGGCATTCCGGCTTTCGGCACCGATGCGTTGCGCTTCACGATGGCGTCCATGGCAACGCTCGGCCGCAACGTCAACTTTGACCTTGCACGGTGCGAAGGCTATCGCAACTTCTGTAACAAGCTCTGGAACGCGACGCGGTTCGTACTGATGAATTGCGAAGGCCACGATTGCGGCTTCAGCAATCCCGGGGCGTGCGCTCCCGGCGATTGCGGGCCGGGCGGTTACACCGATTTCTCGCAAGCCGACCGCTGGATCGTCTCGCTGCTGCAGCGGGTCGAGGCCGAAGTGGAGAAAGGCTTTGCCGATTACCGCTTCGACAACGTCGCGAACGCGATCTACAAGTTCGTCTGGGACGAGTATTGCGACTGGTACGTCGAGCTCGCCAAGGTGCAATTGCAGCAGGGCACGCCCGAGCAGCAACGCGCCACGCGCCGAACGCTGTTGCGCGTGCTCGAAACCGTGCTGCGCTTGGCACACCCGATTATTCCCTTCATCACCGAAGCGCTCTGGCAAAAGGTTGCGCCGATCACCGGCACCTATCCGCAAGACGCGGCCGAGGGAACCGCTTCGATTATGGTTCGGCCCTATCCGCGCGCGCAATCCGAGAAGATCGACGAGGCGGCGGAACACTGGGCGAGCGAGTTGAAAGCGGCGATCGACTCATGCCGGAACCTGCGCGGCGAAATGAGCCTTTCGCCCGCGACGAAGGTGCCGCTGCTCGTGCACGGCAACGCTGCCCAATGGCAGACGTTCGCGCCTTATGCGCAAGCGCTCGCTCGCCTTTCCGAGGTGCGCATCATCGCCGACGAGACGACGCTCGACCGTGAAGCTCAAGGCGCGCCCATTGCGATCGCCGGCGGCGACAAGCTCGTCCTGAAGGTGGAAATCGATGTGGCGGCAGAGCGGGAACGGCTGGGCAAGGAAATTGCTCGACTCGACGCCGAGATAGCCAAATGCGCGGCCAAGCTTTCCAATGAGGCATTTGTCGCAAAAGCACCAGCTGCCGTCGTGGAGCAGGAGCAAAAAAGGCTGTCACAATACAGGGACACCGTCGAAAAGCTGAGCGCGCAGCTCGCGCGCCTGCCCGCTTGACGCCGTTTTTTTGCCGTCGACGGCCCGATCCGATTAAGCAAATCGACAAAACCAGGGTAACGCCATGCTAAAAGTCACTAAGGCAGTTTTTCCCGTGGCCGGTCTCGGCACTCGCTTTCTTCCCGCCACGAAGGCGAGCCCGAAAGAGATGCTGCCTATCGTGGACAAGCCGCTGATTCAATACGCGGTTGAAGAGGCGATGTCAGCAGGCATCACCGAGATGATTTTTGTAACGGGGCGCAGCAAGCGTGCGATCGAGGACCACTTCGATAAGTCGTACGAGATCGAGGCCGAGCTCGAGGCGCGTGGCAAGGAGCGGCTGCTTGAACTCGTGCGCAGCATCAAGCCGAGCCATGTTGACTGCTTCTATGTGCGTCAACCCGAAGCGTTGGGACTGGGCCACGCGGTGCTCTGCGCCGAGAAGCTCGTCGGCGACAACCCGTTCGCCGTGATCCTTGCCGATGACCTGCTCTACGGCGTGCCGAGCGTCATGAAGCAGATGGTCGATGTCTTCGATCATTACCACAGCTCCGTCATCGGCGTGGAGGAAATCCCGCCGCAGGATACGAAGTCGTACGGCATCGTCGATGGCAAGGAGTGGGAAGACGCCATCATCAAGATGTCCGGTATCGTCGAGAAGCCCTCGCCCGAAGTGGCCCCCTCGAATCTCGGTGTGGTCGGCCGCTACGTGCTCAAGCCGCGCATTTTCGAGCATCTGCGCTCGATCAAGCCCGGTGCGGGCGGCGAGCTTCAACTGACCGACGCCATCCAGTCGTTGCTGTCCGACGAGCAGGTGCTCGCCTACCGGTACCACGGCACGCGCTTCGATTGCGGCAGCAAGCTGGGCTATTTGAAGGCGACGGTCGAATTCGCGTTGCGCCACCCCGAGGTGGCCGATGACTTTGCGAACTACCTGCGCACGCGTGCGCCGGTGATGGAAGGCTGAGGCCGACGGTGCGGCCCTCCGGTCGCGCCGTCATGGCGGCATAGCGGCCGTGGTTTGACAAACCGCTACTGGACGCCCTGGCTCACAGGGCGCCCAGCCTCAGCCACCTTCGTGCACGTCACGCACGTCAGAAGCGATACGTGACGCCGATCTTCACGATCGGATAGAAGCGGTAGCGCTCAACGTCGTTACGCAGTTGCTGCTCTTCTGCATCGACGTTCGCTTGTCCGGCCTCGGCAACGATTGCGGCAGGCACGTTGAAGTCGACATGTGGCTGGCCGTAGGCTACGCCCGCATCGAAAAACATCCCCCACCCCTTCTTGGCGTTCGGCGAATGCCCAAAACCGATGCCGAGATACGGCCGCACCGTCGGGTAGTGCACGTTCGCGTGGATTTGCTCGCCGAGCGATGAGTACGGCTGTCCGTTGATTGTGTATGTCCCGGACATCGCCTGCGCCGTGCCATCGACGCCGTCGCGACCGATCAGCACGCCCGCCGTCAGGCGGAAGGGCAGCACACTGGGCGCAGGAAAGAAGTCGGCATAGAGGCCTGCATGATAGAAGCTGAGCGTCGCATCGTAGTCCAGGCCGCCTGCGCTGAA
>NZ_DATJJF010000164.1:0-11398 GCF_035492435.1 Trinickia sp. | reverse complement strand
GATGAAGAAAGCAGGGCTCGCGGCGGCACTCATGTCTGCTGGCGTCATGGCGCATGCGCAAACGAGCGTGACGCTATACGGACGCATCGACGCCGGCATCGAATACATCAGCGGGCTGCCCAACAACAGCTACACGGGCTCCACGTCGCGTTGGCGCGCGCAGAGCGGTGACTGGGGTACGAGCCTCTGGGGATTGAAAGGCGCGGAAGACCTCGGCGGCGGCACCAAGGCGGTGTTCCAGCTTGAAGGCTCTTTCGATGCGATGAGCGGCGGTTCGGGTTCTGCCGGCTCCATCTGGAACCGATGGGCCACGGTCGGTTTGGCTAACCCTGAGTACGGTACCTTTCTTCTCGGCCGCGAGCTCTTCATTTCCAACGGCGTGTGGGACTTCGATCCGTTCGGCCAGTCGAATTGGTCGTCGGCTTCCCTTGTGCGCGGCCGCAACTGGCCGCAATCGAGCAACAACGTGTCGTACCAGTCACCGAGTTTCGCCGGCTTTGACGTCTACGGACAATTTGCGCTTTCGAATGCCACGAACTGGAACGGCAACGGCACAACGCCGCAAGGCCGCGAGGGCGGCCTTCAGATCACCTACACGTCCCCGGTTTTCCAGGTGCGTGGCATCTATGACGAAATCCGCAACAGCGCGGACGGCAACCTGAACGGCGCAGACGGCGCGTTCTCTTTCTCTCGCGAATATACGGCCGCTGTGAACGTCTTCCTCGGCCCATTCAAGGTGCAAGGCGCTTATCAGGCCATTCGCGCGTCGCGCTATGCAGCCGGCGCCGCGGCGCCCACCTCGCTTGATCACGAATGGGGCGGCATCACCTGGCAGGCAACGCCGAAAGCCGCCGTCATCGCCGCCGTCTACCACGTCAATGCCAACAACGGCTTTGGCAACGCGACGATTTACACCCTCGGTGGCTCGTACAATCTGTCCAAGCGCACGCTACTGGATTTCCAGATCGCGCAGGTCCGCAACAGCAAAACGGCCAACTTCGGCCTGGATGCCAATGCTTTCGGCCCCGGCGGCACGGTCAGCGGTTCCAGCTACAACGAGAACCCGCTACCCGGCCACCAACAGACGGGCTTTTACGCCGGCATTCAACACGTCTTCTGATCGACGCACACACAAATTCATACTTCGAAGTTGCCCGGTTTCACGCTGCTGCGAGAGGCGCGCATCGGTGCGGAGTCCGCATGGGCGTCGCACCGTTTTTTTTAAGCAACAGAAGCGCTCAAGGTCGAGCCTCAAGGAGCCCGAAAGCTCGGCCCGCAGGCAGGGAATCGGTAGCATGGCGGCAAAGGGCGAAGCGCCAGCCCCGCCGCCTTTACCTTCAGATGGCGGCTTCGTTTTCCTCGCCCGTGCGGATTCGGATCGTACGCTCGACATCGCTGACGAAGATCTTGCCGTCGCCAATTTTGCCCGTCCGGGCGGCCGCGATGATGGCGTCAATCACCTGCTCGCACTGTGCGCTGGGCACAACCACCTCGACCTTCACTTTCGGGAGAAAGTCGACGACGTATTCCGCACCACGGTAGAGCTCCGTATGCCCCTTTTGCCGGCCGAAACCCTTGACTTCCGTCACGGTCAGCCCGCTCATGCCGACTTCGGCCAGTGCCTCACGCACTTCGTCGAGCTTGAACGGTTTGATGATTGCGGTGATGCGCTTCATGGCTTCTCCCTCATTGCGCTAAAACGAACAGGTCGATTCTACGCTGCACCGCCCTCCCCCGTCCGGCGCCCGCCCTGTCACTGAATCGGCTCCGTAAAGCGCGACGTGATCGGATAACGCCAGTCGCGCCCGAACGCGCGGTGCGTGACGCGAATGCCGATCGGCGCCTGCCGTCGCTTATATTCGTTGAGCTTGAGAAGGCGGGTGACGCGCGCCACATCCTCTCGCGCGTAGCCGGCAGCGACAATCTCGGCCAGCGACTTGTCCTCCTCCATGTACATACGCATGATCGCGTCGAGCACGTCGTAAGGCGGCAAGCTGTCCTGATCAGTCTGGTTCTCGCGCAATTCCGCCGAAGGCGCGCGCGTCAGAATGCGCTCGGGAATGATGTCTTGCTTGGCAAACGAGGGCGCCGCGTTGCGATAGCTGCACAGCCGGTAGACGAGCGTCTTGGCGATGTCCTTGATGACCGCGAAGCCGCCCGCCATATCGCCATAAAGCGTGCAATAGCCAACGGCCATCTCGCTCTTGTTGCCCGTCGTCAGCACGAGCGAGCCGAATTTGTTCGAGAGGGCCATGAGCAGCGTGCCGCGAATGCGCGCCTGGATGTTCTCCTCGGTCGCGTCTTCCCGCAAGCCTTTGAATTCGCTCGCGAGCGCGCCGCGAAACGCCTCCATCATCGGCGCAATCTCGATCTGGTCGTAGCGTACGCCAACACGCCGCGCCATCTCCTCGGCATCGAGCATTGAAATATCGGCGGTGTAGCGTGAAGGCATCATCACGGCACGCACACGTTCGGGCCCCAGCGCGTCGCAGGCGATCGCAAGCACCAGCGCCGAATCGACGCCACCTGACAGGCCGATGATCGCGCCGGGAAACCCGTTCTTGCCGATGTAGTCGCGCACGCCGAGCACGAGCGCCGCGTAGACCTGCGCCTCGAGCGGCTCGGTGTCTGCGATCTGGCCTATTTGCGGGCGCGGTCCGTCGAACTCGACGATTGCGCAGCCTTCGACGAACTGTGGCATCCGGGCGACAAGCTCGCCGTTTTCGTCGAGCACGAACGACCCGCCATCGAACACCAGCTCGTCCTGCGCGCCCACGGCGTTCACGTAGGCCATCGGCAAGCCGGTTTCCGCGATGCGCGCACGCAGCATGTCGATGCGCGTCGCCTCCTTGTTGAGATGGTAGGGCGATGCGTTTGGAATCAGCAGCACCTGAGCGCCCGCCGCTTTCGCGAGCTGCGCCGCCGAGGCATGCCAGACATCTTCGCAAATGATGACGCCGTACTTGACTCCCTCGAGCGTGAAGACGAACGGCGTCGAATCCGCCGCGAAGTAACGCTTCTCGTCGAACACCTCGGTGTTGGGCAAATCGTGCTTGCGATAACTGCCGGCGATGCGCCCGTCGACGATCAGCGTGGCCGCGTTGTAGGTATCGACGGGGGGCAACGCACGCTCGATGGGCCGGTTTGCATTACCATGGGCGCTCGCCGCGTCCAACGCATCCACTGCTCCGCGCGCTGGATGACCGACGAGGACGGCGAGGCCTGGGAATGGCCTCAACTGCTCGGCCAACTCGGCGAGCGCGGCCGCGCTCGCCGCATAGAACGCGGGCCGTAGCAGCAGATCCTCAGGCGGATAGCCCGACAGCGCCAGTTCCGGCGTGACGACGAGTTTGGCGCCGTCGCGGTGGGCTGCGCGCGCGGCGTCGACGATTTTCGCGATATTGCCGGCGAAGTCGCCGACGGTGGTGTTGATTTGAGCGAGAGCGATTCGGATCTTCATGGCCAATCGAAACGGCGAGCGGCGGTGGGTGCCGGCAACGACTCGACAAAAAGCGGGTGAGCAGGTGACCGCAACAGCAGTACAACAGGCAATCAATCCGCGACGGCACCGCAATAAGAGCCCGGCGCGCGGCGGCGCCGGAAGAGGCGGCTGCCTTAAGCTGACACGGTCATACAGTTGAAACAGGAACGCATCGATTATCGCATGGGTGTTCTCGAGTCGCCGCTCGAGATCGAAGCGAGCCAATGGAATGCCCTCCTCGCCCTGCAACCCCAGCCGACGCCGTTCTTGCGTCATGAATTCTTGAGCGCTTTGGCGGCGACGCAGTGCGCAAGCGAGCGCTCAGGCTGGGCAACGCGCTTCGTCACGCTCGTCGACGCGCGTACGAACACGCTCGCAGCAGCCGCCCCCGTCTATTTGAAGAGCCACTCGTATGGCGAATATGTCTTCGACTGGGCGTGGGCCGATGCGTACCAGCGTAATGGCCTCGCCTATTACCCGAAGCTCGTCTGCGCGGTACCGTTCACGCCCGTGCAAGGCACACGCCTCATTGCCGTCGACGATGCCGCGCGCCGTCAGTTGGCCGCCTCGCTTGTGGCGCTCGCGGAGCAGGCGGACGTCTCCTCGCTGCACATCCTTTTTCCGACGCAAGCGGAATCCGAGACGCTCCTCGAGCTCGGCATGATGCGGCGCGAGGGCATTCAGTTTCACTGGGTCAACGAAGGCTACGGCAGCTTTGACGACTTTCTCTCGACGCTCGAGCAGAAAAAGCGCAAGAACATCCGGGCTGAACGACGCAAAGTGCGCGAGGCCGGCGTCACTTTCCGACGCGTGCGCGGTGGTGATGCGACGGACGCGGACTGGCGCTTTTTCACGCGCTGTTACCGCCAGACGTACCGCGAGCATTTTTCGTCGCCCTACCTCAACCTCGAATTCTTTCGCACGATCGCCGCCACGATGCCCGAGAATCTGCTGCTCGTCATCGCAGAGCGCGAGGGCCGGCCGATCGCGAGTGCGCTCGTCGTCTATCACCGCGATGTCAGCACCGGCGGAACGTTGTACGGGCGCTACTGGGGTGCAGTCGAACACGTGCCCTGTCTGCACTTCGAGACAGCCTACTATCAGCCGCTCGAGTTCTGCATCGAGGAAAAGCTCGCCCTCTTCGAAGGCGGCGCGCAAGGCGAGCACAAGATGGCGCGCGGCTTTTTGCCGACCGTCACGCATTCGGCCCACTGGCTTGCGCACCCGGCATTTGGGGATGCCGTCGCGCGCTTTCTTTCCAATGAGGCGAATCTCATCCATGCGCACGTCGATGAGCTGCGCGAGCATGACCCTTTCAAGAAACGCTGACGGGCCGCGATGTCCTGGTTCCTCTATTTGATCGAATGTGCGGACGCTAGCATCTATACGGGCATCGCGACGGACGTTCAAGCGCGTTTCGCGAAACATGCAAGCGGCATGGGCGCACGCTATACGCGCGCAAAGAAACCCGTTGCGTTGCTCGCGACATTCGAACTCGCCAACCGCTCAAGTGCGTCGCGCGCCGAATACTGGGTAAAGCGGCTCACACCCACGCAAAAACGCGCGCTCGCAGCGGGCGAGCGCACTCTCGAATCCGTGTTGCCGGTAGATACGGCGAATCAAGAATCAGTCGACGCTGATTGACAACCTAAGTGCCGACAGCGGATTGATGTCGGATGATCCGAAATTTCTGATTGGCAAAGGATTCATCGCCGGAGATGATACGGCCCTCCGCCATCGATTCGACGCTGCTATTGCAATTGATGCAATCGAATTATGGAATTTTTGCGTTGAAGGTCTTAACTCTGTCAAAATGACCGAGTCGCCAACCATATAGTCCACGATGGATTCGACCGCCGAAAGCGCCCGCCAAGCTCCTAATCTGGGACACAAGATTCGCGCACTGCGGCAGCGGCTGCAGCGAACGCTCGATGAGACGGCCACCGCCGCAGGCATCTCCAAACCCTTTCTTTCTCAGGTGGAGCGTGGGCTTGCCTCGCCTTCGTTGACGTCGTTGGCGGGAATCGCCGGCGCGCTGGGCGTGCCGCTGCATTACTTCGTCGATACGCCGAGTGAAGACAAAACGGTACATCGAGCCGAGCACTTGCGCTTCTTCAGCTTTTCCGGCTCCCCCAATTTGTTCGCACGCCTAACCAGTTCGTCGGTCGGCAGTCAGATCGATAGCCTGCTGGTACGGCTTCCGGTAGGCGACGCGTCGGACACCGAAGTGACGACGCATGCCGGCGAGGAGTTCGTCTACTTGATTTCGGGCGAGCTTTCGCTGACGGTTGAAGGCAAGACGTTCAAGCTGCACGCGGGCGACAGCGCGCATTACGAATCGACCGTACCGCACAGCTGGGCCAATACGGGCGATGTTGAAACGACCCTGGTCTGGGTCGGCACGCCACGGCTTTTTTGACGGCGCGCGGCGCGGCGCTAATCAGCACGCGTGCCGCGCGCGAGACGCGAGTCCGTCGCGCGCAGCACGGTCAACTATCACTTATCACTTGCCCGCCACTGCAAGCGAGGCATCCGAAGTGTTTGCGGCATCGCGCTGGCGATTGAGATCCGACAGCCGTCGCATGAGCGGCAGCAGCACGATCGATAGCACCGTGCCCGCTGTCGCGAGCCAGCCTAGTTGCGAGAAGAACTTCGTATAGACGTGCAGCGATGCCTCGACGTCAAGGCTCCCCGACGGCAACTGCGAGAAGTTGGCCACAACGCTGCCGAGATAGCTCGACACGCCTACGGTGACGAAATACGCCCCCATCATGAAGCCGCTCATGCGAACCGGCGTATAGCGCGCAATCGCTGCCTGCCCCAAGCCGCTCACGAGCAGTTCGCCCAGCGAGTAGAGACCGTAGCCCCACACCATCATCCACGACGACACGCGGCCGTCGACTGCATCGCGGCCGCCGAGCGCGTAGATGAAGTAGCCGGCCGCGACGGCGGCAAAGCCGATCGCGAACTTGGCAGGCACGCTGAGGTCGCCACGACCGCGCGCAAGGTGCGTATAAAGCGCCGCGAGCACGGGGCTCAACAGCATGATCCAGATCGGGTTAAGCGCCTGAAACTGTGCCGGGCTCCAGGTAAAGAGCTTGATGCCGAAGAGCGTAAAGGAGGGATCGACATTGCGCAGTGCAAAGAGCGTCAGCGATGTCGACATCTGCTGATAGAAGACGAAGAACAGGATCGACTGCAACAGCATGATCAAGGCGGCGATGAGGCCGGCACGCTCGCCACGATTGCACTTCGTAAGCAGGTAGAAAAACACAGCGAGAACGATGACTGCCGCCACAAAGACACAAGCCACCGCAAGCGAGCGGTGACCAATCATGAACGCAGCAGCCGCCCACAGCACAACGCCCCCCACCGCAATCACCGCCACGCGCCGCCAGGCGATCGGCTTTTGATCGGGCACTGAACCCACATGCGCGAGCGAGCGATACCGCATCAAGAAATTGAGGACCCCAAGCACCATGCCGGCACAGCAAACGGCGAACGCCGCGTGCCAGCCCCAGCGATCCTTGATCCAGGGCGTCGCCAACATTGAAATGGTCGAGCCGATGTTGACCGACATGTAGTAGATCGTGAACGCGCTGTCGATGCGCGCTTCGTCGCCTTCGTAGATGCTACGTACAAGGTTCGCCGAATTCGGCTTGAAGAGCGTACCGCCCACCACGATCACGGCGAGCGACGCATACATGAACGACAGGCTATCGATGGGCAGCGCGAGCATCAGATAGCCCACGATGTAGATGCAGGCGCCCACCAGCATCGCGCGACGCGTGCCGATCACTTTGTCGCCGAGCCACCCACCGATCACCGGTGCCGTATAGTTGATCGCACCGAACGCACCCCAGACGAGATAGGCCTGCGCATCGCTGAACCCCGCCTTTTGGATCATGAACAGCACAAGCAGCGCCGCCATGCCGTAAAAGCCGAAGCGCTCCCACATCTCCACGAGAAAAACCGTGGTGAATGCCTGTTTTTGCGACGCACGCGCCGCGTGCGATACGGATGATTCCATTGAATGCCCCGTTGTTATTGGTGGTGTCGCCGACAATCTTCCAGCAAGCGTGCAGGCTCTGTCGACTAGCTGGTCTGCTATGCGAGCGCCATCACACTAACTGGCGCTGCGCATCGGGTTCTACATCGAGTGACGCGGCAAGCAGCGACTGCGTGTAGGGATGCGAGGGCGTACTCAGCACATCGAGCGCCTCGCCAGCCTCGACGATGCGCCCCGCTTTCATGACGACGACGCGATGCGCCATCGCGCGAATCACGGCAAGATCATGCGTGATCAGCAAGTAACTCAAGCCGTACTTTTCCTGCAGGTTTGCGAGCAACGCCAGCACCTGCTTTTGAACGGATACGTCGAGCGCGCTGGTCGGCTCGTCGAGCACGAGCAGTTCGGGTTCTACTGCAAGCGCACGTGCAATTGCGATGCGCTGACGCTGGCCGCCGGAAAACTCATGCGGATAACGCGTAATCGCATCGGCGGGCAAACCGACCTCTTCCAACAGTTCAGCCACCCGTGCCCGATGCGTCGCGGCATCCTTCGCGCGACCATGGACATGCAACCCCTCGCCCACGATCTGCTCGATCGTCATGCGCGGCGACAGCGAGCCGAACGGATCTTGGAACACCACCTGCATCCGCGAGCACAGGCCTCGCCACTCTTGCGGCGAAGCGCGAAACTTCGCGAGCGGCCGGCCGCCGATGCGGATCTCCCCAAGCGCCGCGCGCTGCAAGCCGAGCACCGTCGACGCCAGCGTCGACTTGCCCGAGCCCGATTCGCCGACGATGCCCAAGGTCTCCCCGCGCTTCAAGTGCAAGTCGATACCTTCGAGGGCACGGAACTTCGCACTCCCAAATAACCCCTGCAGGCCCTTGGCGCGCGTGCGGTAGTCGACGGCAAGCCCCTCGATATCGAGCACGCGCGGCGCGTTCGCCGGCACGGGCACCACTGTGCGGCGCGGTTCGCTGTCGATAAGCCGCTTTGTGTACGGATGTTGTGGGTTGCTGAAGAGCGCTTCGGTCGTATTCGTTTCGACGAGTATGCCCTTTTCCATCACAGCGACGCGTTGAGCAAAGCGCTTGACGAGATTGAGGTCATGCGTGATCAACAGCACCGCCATGCCGCGCTCGGCTGCCGCCTCTTCCTGCAAGTCGATGAGCAGATCGACGATCTGCTGACGCACCGTCACGTCGAGCGCCGTCGTTGGCTCATCTGCGAGCAAGAGACGCGGCCTGCACGCGAGCGCCATCGCAATCATCGCGCGTTGACGCTGGCCGCCCGAGAGTTGGTGCGGGAAGCTGTCAATGCGCCGCTCAGGTTCAGGAATGCCGGTGCGTCGCAACAGCTCAATGCCGCGCTGACGTGCCGCATTGGGGCGCAGGCCCTCATGCAGGCGCAGGCTTTCGGCGATCTGCTTCCCCACGGTGTAGAGCGGGTTGAGCGCCGTCATCGGCTCCTGAAACACCATGGCGATTTCAGCACCACGGATGCCGCGCATTTGCTGCTCGGTCTTTTGCAGGAGATCCTCGCCGCCGAACAGCATGCGGCCGCTCGTTGTCGATTGCCGGACGAGCTGCAAAATCGACAGCGCTGTCACGCTTTTTCCCGAACCCGATTCGCCGACGAGTGCGACGCGCTCGCCGCGCCCGATCGACAGGTTCAAGTTATGCACGCAGGCTTTTGCACCGAAGCTCAGGCAAAAGTTCTCGATCGATAGCAATGGCGTCGCGTTCATTGATCGCCGCCTCCGAAAGCCGAACCGTGCCCGCGCGTATCGAGCGCGTTGCGCAGTGCGTCGCCCATGAACGTCAGCAACAGCAGCGTCACAACGAGCGCCGAAAATGCCGATGCGGAAATCCACCACGCATCGAGGTAGTTCTTCCCTTCCTGCAGCAGCTCGCCCAAGCTCGGCAGCGGCGGCGGCACACCGAGTCCCAGAAAATCGAGGCTCGCGAGCGACAGAATTGCGGCGCTCATGCGAAACGGCAGAAACGTAATGACAGGGGTCAAGCTGTTCGGCAGGACATGACGCCAGATGATTTGCCAATTAGACAGACCCATCGTGCGCGCCGCCTTCACGTAGTCAAGCGACCGGTTGCGCAAGAACTCAGCGCGCACGTAGTCGGACAGCACAAGCCAGCCGAACATCGACAACAAGACGAAAAGCAGCCACAGCGTCGGCTCGAAAATCGATGCGAAGATGATCAGCAAATAAAGATCCGGCATCGAGCCCCAGATCTCGATGAGCCGCTGCCCGACGAGATCGATGCGCCCGCCATAAAAACCCTGAACGGCACCCGTCAGCACGCCGAAGACGACGCCCGATAGGGTCAGCGCGAACGCCATCAGCACGGAGACGCGAAAGCCGTAAAGCAATCGCGCGAGCACATCGCGTCCGAACTGATCGGTGCCGAGCCAATCCTCGCGCGAAGGCGGTGCCGGAAACGGCTTCGACGCGAAATAGTCGATCGTGTCGTAGTAGTGCGAATTAGGCGGATAGATCGCGAAGTTGCCGTTCGACGTGATGCGCGACCGAATGTACGGATCCAGATAGTTCGCCTTCGCGGGAAAATCCCCGCCGAACTGCGTCTCAGGATACGTCTTGAAGATCGGAAAATAGTAGTGCCCGTCGTAACGGATCAGCCACGGCTTGTCGTTCGCGAGCAATTCGCCGGCGAGACTCACCACGAAGAGCACGACGAAAATCACGAGGCTCCAATAGCCGAGACGCTGGCGCTTGAAGCGCAGCCACGTGCGCCGCCATGGTGACGGCGAGGCCACGGCCGTGGCTTCAGCGATCGACGCTGTCGAATTGTATGCGTGGGTCGACGAGGACATAACAAACGTCGGCGATCAGTTTCGTGACGAGGCCGATTAACGTGAAAAGAAATAGCGAACCGAGTACGACGGGATAGTCGCGGCGGATAGCCGAGTCGTAAGAAAGCTGTCCCATGCCGTTCAACGAGAACAGTGTCTCGATCAGCAGGTTACCGTTCAGGAACGCAGCAACGAACGCGGCCGGCAAACCTGTCAAGAGCGGGATGGCAGCGTTGCGCAGCACGTGCTTCCAGAGCACGTCGCGCTCGGTCGCGCCTTTCGCGCGCGCCGTCAGCACATATTGACGTCCGATCTCTTCAAGGAACGTGTTCTTCGTGAGGATCGTGACGATAGCGAAGTTGCCGACGACAGACGCCGTCACCGGCAACACCATGTGCCACACGTAATCGAGGAGCTTGCCGATGGTCGACAGATCGTCGAAGTTATCCGACGTCAAACCGCGCATCGGGAAGAGCTCCCAGAACGTGCCACCGCCGAACAGCATCAGCAGCAACACGCCCAGCACGAAGCCCGGTATCGCGTAGCCGATCAGCACGAGCACGCTGGTCACCGTATCGAAGCGTGATCCGTTGCGCACCGCCTTTGCGATGCCGAGCGGCACGGCTACAAGATAGGTGAGCGCGATCGTCCAGAAACCGAGTGAGATCGAGACTGGTAGGCGGTCGCGAATCACACGCCATACGCTTTCATGCTGAAAATACGACTGCCCGAGATCGAACGTCGCATAGTTTTTCAGCATCAGGAAGTAGCGTTCGAGCGGTGGTTTGTCGAAGCCGAACTGCTTCTTGATCTGCTCGATTTGCTGCGGATCGACGCCCTGGCTGCCGTGATAGCCGCCCCCGGCGCCCACTTCTCCGTGCGCGCCGTGGCGCATCTGCATGACCATTTGCTCGACCGGTCCGCCGGGCACGAACTGTGTGACGACGAACGTAACCGTGACGACACCAATGAGCGTCGGCACCATCAACAGCAGGCGTCTGACAATATAAGCGAACATCGTGCTTCTCAGTGCGTGGCGGTGGTGGAAATCGCACCCTGCGGCTTGCGATACCAGTAAT
>NZ_DATJJF010000163.1:0-16407 GCF_035492435.1 Trinickia sp. | reverse complement strand
TGGCGGCGCGAGCGCATCTTCGCCTATCTCGATCCGTGGGATGACCGCTACGCCCAAGGCAAGGCTTATCAGCTTACGCACTCGCTCATTGCGTTTGGCCGCGGCGAGTGGTTCGGCGTGGGGCTCGGAGGCAGCGTCGAGAAGCTCAACTACCTGCCGGAAGCGCATACCGACTTCATCCTTGCCGTCATCGGCGAGGAGCTGGGCTTTGTTGGCGTGCTGATCGTGATCCTGCTGTTCTACTGGATCGTGCGCCGCGCATTCGAAATCGGCCGGCAGGCGCTGGCACTCGATCGGACGTTCGCCGGTCTCGTCGCCAAGGGCGTTGGCCTCTGGTTCGGCGTGCAGACGTTCATCAACATCGGCGTCAATCTCGGCATCCTGCCGACGAAGGGCTTGACACTGCCGCTCGTCAGCTACGGCGGTTCGGGCATCGTGCTGAACTGCATTGCGATTGCGGTGCTGATGCGCGTCGACTACGAAAACCGGGTGCTCATGCGCGGAGGGAAAATATGACCGCCACGCAACAACGCACGCTGATGGTAATGGCCGGCGGCACCGGGGGGCACGTCTTCCCCGGTCTTGCTGTCGCGCACCGGATGCGCGAGTGCGGTTGGCGTGTCGTCTGGCTCGGCAATCCGGCGGGCATGGAAGCGTCGCTCGTGTCGAAGCATGGCATTCCGATGGAGTACGTGCGCTTTGGCGGTTTGCGCGGCAAGGGGCTCAAGACCAAGCTGACGCTGCCCATCAATCTTTTGCGCGCCTGCATGGAAAGCCGCCGCGCGCTGCGGCGGGTGCAGCCTGACGTCGTGCTCGGCATGGGGGGCTACATCACATTTCCGGCTGGTGTCATGACCGCTTTGACGGGGCGCCCGCTCGTGCTGCATGAGCAGAACTCGGTGGCGGGTCTTGCGAACAAGGTGTTGGCGAAAATCGCGCGTCGTGTGCTGGTGGCGTTCCCCGATGCACTGCCGCACGCTGAGTGGACCGGCAACCCGCTGCGCGATGCACTCACGCACACAACTGAACCGAAGGATCGTTACGCGCGCCGCAGCGGCCGGCTCAACCTTCTTGTGGTCGGCGGCAGCCTCGGTGCGGCGGCCCTCAACGAAGTCGTGCCGCGTGCGCTCGCGCTCCTCGCGCCAGAAGCGCGTCCGCGCGTCGTGCATCAAGCGGGCGCAAAGCATATCGACGCGCTGCGTGCTAACTATCAGGCGACGGGTCTCTCGCTGGGCGACGACCTGCAGCTCGTCCCATTCATCGACGACATGGCGGCGGCCTATGCCGATGCCGATGTCGTCATTTGCCGCTCAGGCGCGATGACCGTCGCCGAAATTGCCGCTGTGGGCGTTGCCGCGCTCTTCGTGCCGTTTCCCTATGCGGTCGATGACCACCAAACAACCAACGCGCAGTTTCTGTCGGAGCGCAGTGGGGCAGTGTTGGTACAGCAGCGCGATTTGTCGCCGGATCTGCTCGCCGAATGGCTCAGCAAAGAAACGCGCGAGACGCTTTGCGAAATGGCCACGCGTGCGCGTGAGCTCGCGAAGCCGGAGGCCACAGAGCGCGTCGCGCAGGTTTGCGCGACCGTGGCACTCGCCCGCCAGGAAAAAAAGTCATGAAGCACATCGTCAAACACATTCACTTCGTCGGCATCGGCGGTGCCGGCATGAGCGGGATCGCGGAAGTGCTCGCCACGCTGGGGTACCACGTCAGCGGATCGGATCTCGCCAAGAGCGCAGCAACGGAGCGGCTTGCGTCGCTCGGTGTGCGCATTGCAATCGGCCATGACCCGAGCCACATGGAAGGCGCAGATGCCGTCGTCGTGTCGACGGCTGTGCGCGGTGACAACCCCGAGGTGCTCGCCGCGCGCCGGCTGCGTGTGCCGATCGTGCCGCGCGCTGTGATGCTCGCGGAGTTGATGCGGCTGAAACAAGGCATCGCGATTGCCGGCACGCACGGCAAGACCACGACGACGAGTCTCGTTGCAAGTGTGCTCGCTGCAGGCGGGCTCGATCCGACCTTCGTGATCGGCGGACGCTTGACGAGCGCTGGCGCGAACGCGCGGCTCGGAACGGGCGATTTCATCGTGGCGGAGGCGGACGAGTCCGATGCATCGTTCTTGAATCTTTTGCCGGTCATCGAAGTTGTCACAAACATCGATGCCGACCACATGGATACTTACGGCCACGATTTTGCGCGGCTCAAGCAGGCGTTCATCGAGTTCACGCAACGTTTGCCGTTTTACGGCATTGCGGTGCTGTGCGTCGACGATCCGAATGTGCGCGAGATTTTGCCGTTCGTATCGAAGCCGATCATCCGCTACGGCTTTGCGGCAGACGCGCAAGTGCGCGGCGTCAATGTCATGGCGCGCGACGGCAAGATGTATTTCACGGCGATGCGCGAAGATGCGCCGGCGCTCGACATCGTGCTCAACATGCCGGGCACGCACAACGTGCAGAATGCGCTGGCGGCGATTGCAATTGCCACTGAACTTGAGGTGGCAGATGCCGATATCCAGCGTGCACTCGCTGAATTTAAGGGTGTCGGGCGGCGCTTTCAGCGCTATGGCGAGGTGGCGATTCCGGCAGGGGGCAGCTACACGCTGATCGACGACTACGGCCATCACCCAGTGGAGATGGAGGCGACGATCAACGCTGCACGCGGTGCGTTTCCCGACAGGCGGCTCGTGCTGGCATTCCAGCCGCATCGCTACACGCGTACGCGCGACTGCTTCGAAGATTTCGTGAGCGTGCTCTCGCGCGTCGACGCGCTGGTCCTGACCGATGTCTATTCGGCAGGAGAAGCGCCGATCGTCGCAGCCGACGGACGTGCGCTCTCGCGCGCGATCCGCGTGGCGGGCAAAGTGGAGCCGGTGTTTGTCGATGCAGCGGACGACGTGCCGCAGGCCCTTGCAGCTTTGGTGCGCAACGGCGACGTGGTGATCACGATGGGAGCTGGCTCGATCGGCGCAGTGCCGGCGCGGCTCGTACAAGAAGCGAAGGTATAAAAAATGAGCAGTATGGATCCGAAACGATTCGGCAAAGTGGCGGTGCTAATGGGCGGCGAGTCGGCCGAGCGCGAAGTCTCGCTGAACTCCGGGCGCCTCGTCCTGCAAGGGCTGCGTGCGGCCGGCGTGGACGCGCATCCGTTCGATCCGGCCGAGCGTCCACTCTCGGCTTTGAAGGATGAGGGGTTCGTGCGTGCGTTCAACGCGCTGCACGGCGGCTATGGTGAAAATGGCCAGATCCAGGGGGCACTCGACTTCTACGGCATCCGCTACACGGGCAGTGGTGTGCTGGGCTCGGCGCTCGGACTCGATAAGTTCCGCACCAAGCTGGTCTGGCAGCAGATGGGTATTCCGACGCCGCCGTTCGAAGCGGTCATGCGCGGCGACGACTACTCCGCGCAGGCAGCAGCCATTGTCGCGAAGCTCGGCTTGCCGCTTTTCGTCAAACCGGCCAGCGAAGGCTCGAGTGTTGCGGTGACGAAGGTAAAGACCGCCGACGCGTTGCCGGCCGCACTCGAGGAAGCGGCAAAGTTCGACAAGATTGTGATTGTCGAGAAAAGCATTGAAGGCGGCGCTGAGTACACAGCATGCATCGCGGGCGATCTCGATCTGCCGATCATCCGGATCGTTCCCGCGGGCGAGTTTTACGACTATCACGCGAAGTACGTCGCCAACGACACGCAGTACCTCATTCCATGCGGCTTGGCGCCTGATGAGGAAGTGCGTCTCAAGGCTCTGTCGCGGCGCGCGTTCGACGCGCTCGGCTGTACCGACTGGGGCCGGGCCGATTTCATGATGGATGCCGAGGGCAACGCTTACTTCCTCGAAGTGAACACGGCGCCTGGCATGACCGATCACTCTCTGCCGCCGAAGGCTGCACGTGCAGTCGGCATCGGCTATGAGGAACTCGTCGTCGCCGTGCTGGCGCTGACGCTGAAAGATTGACGCAGCACGGGATGGATTCGATTTAGAAGGAACAGACCGAAACCGATTCGGCAGACCGACGAAAGACGGATCGAAGCGCGGATCGACAACAGGTTAGACACGAGGCCGAAGGACTGACGCAAAACCATGTGGAACAACGTTCGCCAGCTCAATCTCGCCGCCAACGCGCTTTTCGCGCTGGCGTTCGCCGCGCTCGCCGCGGCGAGCGTGATCTGGCTTGCGCAGCGCCCGACGTTTGCGCTCTCCGCGATTCGGATCGGCGGCCAAATCGACCATATCAATGTGCCGACGGTGCGTGCGAATGTGGTCGGCCACCTGAAGGGCAACTTCTTCACCGTCGATCTGGACGCGGCGCGGCAGGCGTTCGAGCAGATGCCATGGGTGCGCCGCGCGAGCGTACGGCGCGTCTGGCCGAATGCGCTTGCGGTCACGCTCGAGGAGTATCACCCGATCGGCACGTGGGGCAGCGATCAGCTCGTGACTGTCGACGGCGAGCTTTTCACGGCCAATCAGGGCGAGCTCGACGCAGATTTGCCGGCATTCGACGGTCCTCCCGGTACGACGAAGGAAGTCGTCGCGCGCTACTTCGATTTCAAGAAGTGGCTGGCGCCGATCGGTGCGACGCCGGAGGAAATCACGCTTTCGCCGCGTTATGCATGGACGGTGAAACTCTCGAACGGTACTGAAATCGAATACGGCCGTGAACGAAACACATCGACGCTCGAGGATCGCAGCCGCAGGCTGACTGCGGGTTGGCAGGCGGTGACGGCACGCTGGGGCAACGACATCGACTACGCGGATTTGCGTTATCCAAATGGTTTTGCGATTCGCGCAGCGGGGATGCGCTTTATCGACGACGGTAGCCAGAAAGGCAAAAAGTAAGACGAAGACACCACACATGAGCACGCTATGAGTAAAGACTACAAAGATCTGCTGGTTGCGCTCGACATCGGTACGGCCAAGGTCGTGGCGGTTGTTGCCGAACTGAAGGGCGAAGGCCGCTATGAGGTGATCGGTCTCGGGCAGAGCGAATCGAAAGGACTCAAGAAAGGCGTGGTGGTAAACATCGAGGCCACCGTGCAATCGATTCAGCGCGCGCTCGAAGAAGCGGAACTGATGGCCGATTGCAAGATCACTAACGTTTTCACGGGCATCGCGGGCAGCCATATTCGCAGCTTCAACTCGAGCGGGATGGTGGCGATCAAGGAAAAGGAAGTCACGCAAGCTGACGTTGCACGCGTCATCGAAACTGCCAAGGCGATCAACATTCCGACCGATCAGCAGGTGATCCATATCCTGACGCAGGAATTCATCATCGACGGGCAGGAGGATGTGCGCGAGCCGATCGGCATGAGCGGCATTCGGCTCGAGGTGAAGGTGCACATCGTGACTGGCGCCGTGTCGGCCGCGCAGAACATCGTCAAGTGCGTGCGTCGCTGCGGGCTCGAAGTGAACGACTTGATTTTGCAGCCGCTTGCGTCGTCACTCGCGGTGCTGACCGAGGATGAGAAGGAGCTCGGGGTTGTGCTGGTCGACATTGGTGGCGGCACGACCGATATCGCGATCTTTAGCGAAGGTGCGATCCGCCATACGGCGGTGATCCCTATCGCGGGCGATCAGATTACGAGCGACATCGCGATGGCGCTACGCACGCCGACGCCCGACGCTGAGGATATCAAGGTCAGCTACGGTATCGCGAAACAGGCACTCGCCGATCCGGACGAGATGATCGAGGTGCCGGGCCTGGGCGAGCGAGGGCCGCGCACGTTGTCGCGGCAAGCGTTGGCCGCCGTCATCGAGCCGCGCGTCGAAGAGCTGTTCTCACTCGTGAGTCAGGTCGTGCGCGAGTCGGGCTTTGAGGAGCTGCTGAGCTCGGGCGTTGTGCTGACGGGTGGTGCGTCGATGATGCCGGGCATGGTCGAACTCGGAGAGGATATTTTCTTGAAGCCGGTGCGCATTGGCGTGCCGGGATACGCGGGCGGCTTGGCCGACGTCGTGCGCAATCCGCGCTTTTCGACGGCCATGGGTCTCCTCGTGGAGGGCTCATCCCAACGCATGCGCGGACGCAAGGTGGCCGTGCAGTCCGGTTCGATGGGACAGGTCTTCTCCCGCATGAAGGAATGGTTTTTGGGCAATTTTTGAATTTCGAATTCGCGCGGGCGCCGGCGGCTTGCGCGCGACAGGGGATTGCCCGATCCCTTGCCGAATAACGGCCGAGTGCAGGATTATTTCTTGACGGAGGCAAAATGGAATTCCAGATGTTGGAAACGGAAACCAACGGCACCATCATCAAGGTGGTCGGCGTTGGCGGTGCCGGCGGCAACGCCGTGCAGCACATGATCAACAAGGGTGTGCAAGGCGTCGATTTCATCGTCATGAACACCGACGCACAGGCGCTCGCTCGCGCGCGCGCAACGCACGTCATTCAGCTCGGCAAGACGGGGCTTGGCGCCGGTGCGAAGCCGGAAATGGGACGCGCTGCGGCCGAGGAAGCGCGTGAGCGGATCGCCGATTCGCTACGCGGTGCCCACATGGTCTTCATCACGGCGGGTATGGGCGGCGGCACGGGTACCGGAGCGGCGCCCGTGGTCGCGCAGATCGCCAAGGAAATGGGCATTCTCACCGTCGGCGTCGTCAGCAAGCCGTTCGAGTTCGAAGGCGGCAAGCGGATGCGCGTGGCCGAGGCGGGTTCGCAGCAACTGGAGGATCACGTCGACTCGCTGATCGTCGTCCTGAACGACAAGCTGTTCGAGGTGATGGGCGATGACGCCGAAATGGACAAGTGCTTCCAGTGCGCTGATGACGTCCTCAACAACGCGGTGGCCGGTATTGCCGAGATCATCAACGTCGACGGTCTCGTGAACGTCGACTTCGAGGACGTGAAGACGGTCATGGGCGAGCAGGGCAAGGCCATGATGGGCACGGCCACGGTGGCTGGCGTCGATCGTGCACGGCTTGCTGCCGAGCAAGCGGTTGCAAGCCCGCTGCTCGAAGGCGTCGATCTGTCGGGCGCCCGCGGCGTGCTGGTCAACATCACGTCGAGCCGCTCGCTGCGTCTGTCTGAGACGCGCGAAGTCATGAACACGATCAAGAGCTATGCGGCCGAAGACGCCACGGTGATCTTCGGTGCCGTCTACGACGATGCAATGGGCGACGCGCTGCGCGTGACCGTCGTTGCGACGGGGCTCGGACGCGCGGCCGCGAGTGCCGCGAAAAAGCCCCAGTCGGCACCGATGACGTTGCTGCGCACGGGTACCGACAATCAGCCCGTCGGCGTGGCGCACAGCGGCTACGCTGCGTCGTCACAGTCGAGCTCGGCCGATTACGGCGCGTTCGATACGCCGGCTGTTTGGCGCAACTCACGCGAGACGGCCGCCTCGCATGTGCAGGCGCTGCAGGACAAGGGTGTCGACACCTACGACATTCCGGCTTTTTTGCGCAAACAGGCTGACTGACGCGTGCAGCGCCTCACGGCGTTGCACTCGGCGCGACAAGCGCTTACGAGCGTAAGAAGGGCTGAACATGTTGAATGGCAATGGCGTAAAGCGGCCGAGCCCGGTCGGGCGGGCGGCCGCAGCGGCGGTTCGCGGTACAGCGGCTAAGCGGGTCGGGCAGCTAACGGCGCGTGTGTATCTGGCGCGCGGTGTTACGGTGCGGCACGCCCGCCTCGGCGAGACACCCTGCGACAGGCGAACTTGGCAGCGCGCAAGCCGATGAGGTGCGCGCGCGCACGACGCTGACGGTTGCTCCACCGTCTCTCGCGCATCCCGGGCAGGATGTGTGGGCATGACGCACGGGCTTCCCGTTCCGTTCTCGTCGCGACCGCTGGCCTTGCGTTTGGCTGCGTTCGCGTTGCGTCGAGGCAACATTAGCCTTGCTGTTTAAGTGTTTTGAAATCGTTGGTGTGGCCGACCACAGACCGGCGCCCGGGAAGCCTCCGTCCCGGACGCCGGCCTTTTTTGCTTGACTCGGGTAACTGGAGGAAACACACTGAAACGTTCTCCGCGAAGACAGCCGGGAGCAAATGCCGTATAATCTGTACTATGAAAAATAGAGGCGCGATTGAAATTTGCAATCGTTAGATGACCATGCTGAAGCAACGCACCATCAAATCGATCGTCAAGACAGTCGGAATCGGCTTGCATTCAGGCCGCAAGGTCAATTTGACGCTTCGCCCCGCTGCTGAGAACACAGGTATCGTGTTTTCGCGCGTCGATTTGCCGTCGCCAGTCGACATTCCGGCATCGGCGCTGTCGATCGGCGATACGCGTCTCGCTTCGGTGCTGCAAAAAGACGGCGCTCGAGTGTCCACTGTGGAGCACTTGATGTCGGCCTGTGCGGGCCTTGGCGTCGACAATCTTTATGTTGACGTAACGGCCGAAGAAATTCCGATCATGGATGGCAGCGCGGCGTCATTCGTCTTTTTGATGCAATCGGCCGGCATTCAAGAACAAAATGCGCCGAAGCGGTTTGTGAAGGTAATTAAGCCGATTGAAGTGCGTGACGGCGACAAAATTGCACGCCTTGATCCTTACTTCGGCTTCAAACTGAAATTTACAATCGATTTCCACCATCCGGCTGTCGACAAAACGGGCCAAGCGCTTGAAATCGATTTTGCGACGACTTCCTACGTCCGTGAAATTGCCCGGGCGCGCACGTTCGGCTTTGCGCACGAAGTGGAGATGATGCGCGAATTGGGCCTCGCGCGCGGTGGAAGCATGGACAACGCCATCGTGCTCGACGAGTACCGAATCCTCAACAATGACGGATTGCGTTACGACGACGAATTCGTGAAGCACAAGATGCTCGATGCGATTGGCGATCTTTATGTGATCGGCCATCCTCTACTGGCGGCCTATACCGCGCACAAGTCGGGCCACGGCCTGAATAACGTGCTGCTGCGCGAGCTCCTCTCTCAAGAGGACGCCTATGAGATCGTGACGTTCGACGACGTGCAGCATGCGCCGCGAGGTTTCGGCTACGACGCTCAAACGGCATTTGCCTGACATTTACGGGCGGTAGAGCCGCCCGATGACCCGCGCGCCGCTGGCTGCGCTGTGCCATAGGCGGCCATGCTCCTGCATCGCCGCCTATTCTTTTTCCTTTTTGTTTTCGCCTTGAGGACCCCGGCTGTGCCGCGCTGCCATGCGGGCCAGCGCGGTTTGAAGCGGCGAGGGCGGCAACGCTTCGCTAAGCGAGCGCAGCGAGGCGGCGCCAAATGGCGTCATGCGCGCTTGCTTAGGCGGCTGGGGCGCGGGCGCGGTCTTGGGTCGTACTTTGATCGCGACGCTGCGCACGTTCCAGCCGCGCTGCTGCAAGTCTGCGACGAGACGCGGCTCAAGGTGCCGCAGCCGGGCCGCGAGGGCGCTATGCGCCGCATAGAGCGTCAGCGCACCGCCATCCTTGATGAAGCTTGGCTCCACGCTTGTTGCCAGATAGTCGGGCAGCAATTGGGCGAGATCGCGTTCCAGGGCCGCAATTTGCTCAACGCCGGCACGCAGCGCGGCAAATGTGTCGCTGCGGCCGAGCAGATCCGCGACGGGGCGCGGCCGGGATGGTCCGGAAAAAGGGGAGGATCGCGGGGAGCGGCTCATGGTTTGTCATCGGGCTCGCGGCGACGAATGGCGCTCGCGTGCCGCCATTGTACCTGCGCGACCGGTCGCGGCGCCTGGGTGGGTGCCCGAGAAGGGGCTGAGCGTCCGGTGCGGCAGGCTCGACCGGCTGCCGCATTGACACAAGAAGCTTAATTCTCGCGTGCTAAAATGCGCGATTCGAATTCACTCATGGATAAGCCGCCGAGGCCCTCCGATCCGTTACTCCGCGCCGTACTCGCGCGGACCGACCGAAGCCGCGACGCAAACCCGACCCGATGACCACCGGTTTTCTACAAAAGCTTTTTGGCAGTCGAAATCAGCGGCTGATTAAGCAGTACCAAAAGACCGTTGCGGTGATCAATGCGCTCGAGCCGCAGATCGAGCAATTGACGGACGAGCAGCTGCGAGCCAAGACTGAAGAGTTCCGTCAGCGCGTAGCCAGCGGCGAGTCGCTCGACAAACTGCTGCCCGAAGCGTTCGCCGTTTGCCGAGAGGCGAGCCGCCGTGTCTTGAAAATGCGCCATTTCGACGTGCAGTTGATCGGAGGCATGGTGCTGCATTACGGCAAGATCGCCGAAATGCGCACAGGCGAAGGCAAAACGCTCGTCGCCACGCTGGCCGCGTACCTCAATGCGTTGTCGGGGCGCGGCGTGCACGTGGTGACCGTGAACGATTACCTCGCAGAGCGTGATGCCGAGTGGATGGGTAAGCTGTACAACTTCCTGGGCCTGACCGTCGGCGTCAACCTGTCGCAAATGGATCATGCGACCAAGCAGGAAGCGTACGCGGCAGACATCACCTACGGCACGAACAACGAGTTCGGTTTCGACTACCTGCGCGACAACATGGTCTACGAGACGAGCGCGCGTGTGCAGCGCCCGCTCAGCTTCGCAGTCGTCGACGAGGTGGATTCGATTTTGATCGACGAGGCGCGCACGCCGCTCATCATTTCCGGGCAGGCCGAAGACCACACCGAGCTATACGTGCGCATGAACGCGCTGCCGCCGCTGCTCGATCGGCAGATCGGCGAGGAGCGCGCGGACGGCACGGGCGTCGAAAAGCCGGGCGACTATACGCTCGACGAAAAATCGCGCCAGGTCTTTTTGACCGAATCGGGCCATGAGAAGGCCGAGCGCATGCTGATGGAGTGGGGTTTGATCGGCGAGGGTGAAAGCCTTTACGCCCCGCAGAACATCACGCTCATGCACCACGTTTATGCGGCGTTGCGTGCACATACGCTCTTTTATCGCGATCAGCACTACGTCGTGCAAAACGACGAAGTCATCATCGTCGACGAATTCACGGGCCGTTTGATGGCCGGCCGCCGCTGGTCCGAGGGGTTGCACCAGGCCGTCGAGGCGAAGGAGCACGTCAAGATCCAGAGCGAGAACCAGACGCTTGCCTCGATCACGTTCCAAAATTATTTCCGCATGTACGCGAAGCTCGCGGGCATGACGGGTACGGCCGACACGGAAGCCTACGAGTTTAACGAAATCTATGCCCTGGAGACGGTCGTTGTTCCGACCAATCGGCCGCCCAAACGCGGCGATTTCCAGGATCAGATCTACAAGACTGCCCGCGAACGTTACGACGCGGTCATCCGCGATATCCGCGAATGCTATGAGCGCGGCCAGCCGGTGCTCGTCGGTACCACGTCGATCGAGAACTCGGAACTGCTTGCGGACTTGCTGACAAAGGCGGGATTGCCGCACGAAGTGCTCAACGCCAAACAGCACGCGCGCGAGGCGGCGATCGTCGCTGAAGCAGGGCGGCCCAAGCGCATCACCATCGCGACGAACATGGCTGGTCGCGGCACCGACATCGTGCTCGGCGGTAACGCCGAGAAGCAGGCATCGCTCATCGAGATCGATGCCGCCCTGTCGCCCGAAGAGAAGGCCACTCGCATTCAGGCGCTGCACGACGAATGGCAGGCGCTGCACGACGCAGTGAAGGCCGCGGGCGGCATGCACATCATCGGCACCGAGCGTCACGAATCGCGCCGCATCGACAACCAGTTGCGCGGTCGAGCTGGCCGCCAGGGCGACCCAGGGTCCTCGCGGTTTTATCTTTCGCTCGATGACCCGCTCCTGCGAATCTTTGCGGGCGACCGCGTGCGCTCCATCATGGAGCGGCTGCGCATGCCCGAGGGTGAGGCGATCGAAGCCGGTATCGTCACGCGCTCGATCGAATCGGCGCAACGCAAGGTCGAGGCGCGCAACTTCGACATCCGCAAGCAGCTGCTCGAGTACGACGACGTTGCCAATGACCAGCGCAAGGTCATCTATCAGCAGCGCAACGAGTTGCTTGAGGCGAATGACATCACCGAAACCATCGCCGCGATGCGTCATGCCGTGGTCACGGACGTGGTGCACCAGTTCATTCCTCAAGGCAGCATCGAGGAGCAATGGCAGGCGCCCGAGCTCGAGGAGGTGCTGCGCAACGACTGGCAACTCGACCTCGCGATCCAGGAGATGATCAACGAGTCGCAATCGCTCGACGCCGGCGACATCCTCGAATCCGTGCTGGGGGCCGCCGACGAGAGCTATGAGGCGAAGGTGGCCCAGGTGGGGCGTGAGGCGTTCAGCGCATTCGAGCGCTCGATCATGCTGCAGACGCTCGATCGCTTCTGGCGCGAACACCTCGCCGCGCTCGACCACTTGCGCCAAGGCATCCACCTGCGCGGCTATGCGCAAAAGAATCCCAAGCAGGAGTACAAGCGCGAGGCATTCGAGCTTTTCGAAGCGCTGCTCAACATCGTCAAGACGGAAGTCACGCGCGTCGTGATGAACGTGCGGATCCAATCGCCCGAGCAACTCGAGCACGCAGCCGAGCAGTACGAAGAGCAAGGCAGCCACGTCGAAAATGTCGAGTTCCGGCATGCCGACTTCGCCGATGAGGGCGCGGCCGCCGTCGCCGCCCCCGCCGCCGCGGCAACGGCTGCCGACGCCACGGCCCGTATGGTCGACCAAGCCATGGCGCACGGGGTGCATGCCGGCGCCGGCGCTCAGAGCGCCGCGGGTGGCTTGCCGAAGGTGGGGCGAAACGATCCCTGCCCGTGCGGTAGCGGCAAGAAATACAAGCAATGCCACGGCAGGCTTGCATAAGGTTGGACGCGGCGCGCATCGTGCGCGCCGTTTTTTATTGTGGCGCGCGTTTCTACGTGCCTTTTACGCCTCCGATAGGCTCTTAGACGATGGCTGTCAATTTCCCTTCGATCGATCCCGAGCAACTCCACTCTGTCGCGGGCGTCACGCTCGGATGGGCCGAAGCCCACATTCGCAAGCCGAATCGCAAGGACGTCCTTGTGATGTCGCTCGAGCAAGGCGCTACGGTGGCCGGCGTATTTACGTCGAACCGGTTTTGCGCGGCGCCCGTCACCGTCTGCCGCGAACACTTGGCAGTCGGCCATGGCGTGCGTGCGCTGGTCATCAATACGGGTAACGCTAATGCCGGCACCGGTGAGCCGGGTCTCGCCCATGCGCGTGAGACTTGCGCAGAACTGGCGCGGCTAGCCGGCATTGCTCCCGAACAGGTGCTTCCGTTTTCGACTGGCGTGATTCTCGAGCCGCTGCCGATCGACCGCTTGAAGGCTGGTTTGCCGATGGCGCTCGCCAATCTGCGTCCGGCGCACTGGCACGAAGCGGCTCAGGCGATCATGACGACCGATACGCTGCCGAAAGCCGCTTCCACTCAGGTGACGATCGACGGCCACACGGTGACGCTGACCGGCATCAGCAAGGGTGCGGGCATGATCAAGCCCAACATGGCGACGATGCTTGGTTTCCTCGCTTTCGACGCCGCCGTGGCGCAGCCGGTACTTGATACGCTCGTGAAGGAAGTCGCCGATGGCTCCTTCAACTGCATCACGATTGACGGCGATACGTCGACGAACGACTCTTTCGTATTGATCGCGACCGGCAAGTCCAGCCTGCCGCCCATCACTTCGACGGCACAGCCGGCCTACGCCGCTTTGCGGGCGGCCGTGCTTGCCGTTGCGCAAACGCTCGCGCAGCTTATCGTCCGCGACGGCGAGGGCGCGACCAAGTTCATGACCGTGCGCGTCGAAGGGGGGGCGAGTGCGGCCGAGTGCCGCCAAATCGCTTATGCGATCGGCCATTCGCCGCTCGTGAAAACGGCCTTCTATGCCTCCGATCCCAATCTGGGGCGCATCCTTGCCGCGATCGGCTATGCCGGAGTGGCTGATCTCGACGTCGCCAAGATCGACCTTTATCTCGACGACGTGCACGTTGCGAAAGCGGGCGGACGCAATCCCGATTATCGCGAAGAGGACGGCCAGCGGGTCATGAAGCAAAGCGAAATCACGATTCGCGTGCTGTTGGGCCGAGGCCCCGCCGAGGCGACGATCTGGACCTGCGATTTGTCGCACGACTACGTCAGCATCAACGCCGATTACCGCTCCTGACGTCCTGCGGGACCGACTTTTTTTCTGTTATGGACAAACTCGAACAATTTTTGATTCGCGCCGAGACGCTACTCGGCCGCCTCGAAGGGATGCTGCCGCCGGCTGCACCCGAAGTCGACTGGTCCGCCGCTGTGGCATTTCGCTGGCGCAAGCGGCAAGGGCGCGGCTACCTGCAGCCCGTGACCGCACTGTCGTCGATGACGCTCGACGACCTGCAGAACATCGACAGGCAAAAGGCGCTGATCGAGCAAAACACGCGGCAGTTCGTCAGTAAGCAGCCCGCCAACAACGTGTTGCTGACGGGTGCCCGCGGCACCGGCAAGTCCTCGTTGATCAAGGCGTGCCTCAACGTATACGCGCAAGAGGGGCTGCGCCTCATCGAGGTCGACAAAGACGATCTACATGATCTCGGCGACATCACGGATCTCATCGCGCCGCGTCCGGAGCGCTTTATCGTCTTTTGCGACGATCTATCGTTTGAGGACGGTGAATCAGGCTACAAGGCGCTGAAGACGGCACTCGACGGTTCCATTTCGGCCCAGTCGGACAATGTGCTCATCTACGCGACGTCGAACCGCCGCCATTTGTTGCCGGAGTACATGAGCGACAACGAGTCGTACAAGCACACGGCTGATGGCGAAATTCACCCCGGCGAAGTCGTTGAAGAAAAGATTTCATTGTCCGAGCGCTTTGGCCTGTGGGTCAGTTTCTATCCGTTCAAGCAGGACGACTACCTGACGATCGTGGCGCACTGGCTTCGTCATTTGGGCTGCGACGATGCGGACATCGAGCGTGCGCGTGGCGACGCGCTCGTCTGGGCGTTGGAGCGAGGCTCCCGCTCTGGCCGCGTTGCGTGGCAGTTCGCGCGTGACTGGTCCGGAAAAAAGGCGCCGCAATGAGCGAGGGGCGTTCGTTGCCGCCCGCGCCGCCGGGCTCCCGGCCGGCGCGGCCCGTGACCGAGGTGGCGGTCGGCATCCTGGTGCAACCTGACGGCCGCTACCTGTTGGCTCAGCGTCCGCCCGGAAAGCCGTATGCGGGTTATTGGGAATTCCCCGGCGGCAAGATAGAGGTGGGCGAGACTGTCGAAGCCGCCTTGGCTCGCGAATTGGAGGAAGAGCTCGGTATCGACGTCGAGGAGTGCGAACGCTGGCATACGCTCGAACACGACTACCCGCATGCGTATGTGCGGCTCTATTTCTGTAAGGTCACAAGCTGGCGCGGCGAGCCGCATGGCCGCGAAGGCCAGGCGTTCAGCTGGCAGAGCTTGCCTGTCGACGTCACCCCGCTCTTGCCGGCGGCAATTCCTGTGCTGGAGCTGCTGGCTGCGGATTGACCCGCTGCACACAGAACCGCCTTTCGGGGCACCGGAGGCGGAAAGCAGTTTTAAACGCGTATTTGACCCTGGCTCGCGCAAGGCCTTCGCGGCTCGCGTAATACGATCAGCTTTGGCCTGTTTCGTCGCCGGGCGAATCGTCGGATGTTGATGCCCCATCTGTGCCACCGATTTTGTATTTTTCGGCGGCCCACGCCCCAAGGTCGATTTGCTTGCATCGCTCAGAGCAAAACGGTCGGAATCGATTTTCCGGCACCCAGCGCACTTCCTTGCCGCAAGTCGGGCATTTGACAACGGTAATCATGTTGAGAATCGTCGAGCACGAATTTTTGCTCGTTGACGCCTTAAGTAGAACGGCGCCATTTTAGTCCGCTGGCTCTCTCGGCGCAGCGGATTGGGCGCCAATCCAAGATGGGAGCGACCCAACGAGCCGTCAGATTATCAAAGACTGCAGAGCGTCAACTGGAACGGGACATCCACGTCGACTGCGCGTGGACGCATATCGCCGTCCTGCACCGTGAAGCGTACCCAAAGCATATATTTGTTGGCACTCGCTTCAGGTATGACCCGCAATTCGGGGGCGACACGGACCTGCATCAATTGATAGGTGCGACCGGATAGCATCTGCTGATAGCTGCCTTGCATCGCCATGACCTTTGAGGCTTGTCCCGACTCGCGGGCCAAGCGAAGGACGATGTCGGTTGCGTCCCGTAGCGGCAACAGCGGCATGATCCACTTGGCGATGTCTTGTCGGCGCTGATCCGGGTGCGTCTGCTGCCATGCATAGTAGGACGGCAGATCGAACTTGCAGCTTCCGCCGGGAATGATGGCGCGGCTTCGAATGCTCGCGAGCCATTCGTTTTCTGCAAGATGCTGGCCCGTTTTACCTTGCATTTGCGCCAGCCCGTTGAGCGTCTGTTCGATTTCGCCCAGTACCGCTTCAAGAGCATTCTGCTCGATGCCAGGATTGCCGCGAAACGGCGCGAGCGTTTGGCGCTGGCGCTCGAGTTCCTTCATCAGGTCCGACTTCAAATCTGCCCGGGCCGTGACTTCCGCAATTTCGAACAACGTTGTGAGCGCGACGTGATGCTCTCTCGCGTCGTCC
>NZ_DATJJF010000162.1:0-3093 GCF_035492435.1 Trinickia sp. | reverse complement strand
AACGAGTATACGCTGTCCGCGCCGATGATCAGGTGATCGCTCAATTGCACGTCGACGAGCGCGAGTGCATCGCGCAACGTCTGTGTCAGGCGGCAGTCGCTTGCGCTCGGCTGCACCGCACCGGACGGGTGATTGTGCGCGACGATGAGGCTGGCGGCATTC
Organism: Trinickia sp.; assembly: GCF_035492435.1. Classification (GTDB taxonomy): domain Bacteria; phylum Pseudomonadota; class Gammaproteobacteria; order Burkholderiales; family Burkholderiaceae; genus Trinickia. Next base: position 2,931 of record NZ_DATJJF010000162.1, on the reverse strand, counting down.
GCGGCGAGCGCGCGGCGCACTATCTCGCGTGGATAGACAGCCATGCGCGTGAGCGAACCGCGCGCGTTTTCCTCGCAACGGATCAGCCGATGGCGAGCGTCGAGAAAGAGCGATACGAACACCTCCTGCGGTTGTCCCCCGATTTGCAGCCGCAAATAGTTTTCCACCGCTTCAGGGGAGTTCATCAGGCGGCGCTTTCGCATCTTGTCGACGAGCGAACGGCGCGCCATTTCCATGATTGCGAGCAACTGCGCCTTTTTTGCCGGGCCGATGCCGCGAATGCCGTCGAAATCGGCGTAGGTTGCGTCGAGCATCCCGCGCAAAGAGCCGAAGCGTTGCAGCAGCGTGCGCGCGACGCTGAATACATCGTGGCCGGGCAAACCGGAGCCGAGCACGAGCGCGATCATCTCGGTATCGGACAGCACATGGGCCCCCTGATTGATCAGCCGCTCGCGCGGCATGTCGCGCTTGAGCCACTTGCCGTGCAGGAGCCGTGGGCGCTCGCGTGCATTGGATGCGCTCCCCTCGGTGGCGGCGACGGCTCCAGCGCGCCCGGTCGGTCTGGTCGGGTCGGGGTGCTCCCGGGTTCCGGCCGACCTCATAGTCCCGGCCATTGCGGCAGTTGCAGCGATTTCCGAGAACCCCGCGGCTGCAGGCATTGCAACCGCGGTAGCGGCTTGGGCAGCGGGCTTCGGCTTCCCCCTGGCGTCAACTGAGGGCGTCTCGTCGATGGCGCTGGCGAAATCAGGCATATGTATAGAATCCTCCGCGTTGGCTTGGCGGCGCGCGGTGTGACGCGCTGCCGCCGCGGGCGATGGACTCGAACCGTCGCCCGCTAGGTGGCTTACAATAGACGCTTTGCGCACGGCATCCGACGGTTTGCCACACGCGTCGACTGCGCCCGCGGCGCACGCGTGCAGCGCGCTTCGACAGAGCGAGCATTGCATGAGCATCATCGACATTTCCGAAGTGAAACCCGGTTCACACGTGACGCTTCACTACCGGCTTTCCCTTGCCGATGGCGCTGAAGTCATCAACACATTTACCGATAAGCCAGCCACGCTGCTGCTCGGCGCGGGCCAACTGGCGCCGCCGCTGGAAGATATTTTGCTGGGTTTGAAGGTAGGCCACCATTCGACCTTTCAGCTAACCCCTGATCAGGCATTCGGTCCCCGCAATCCGGAGCTGATCCAGCGTGTGTCGCTCGCCACGCTGCGGGAGAACAGCATGATCGGCGAGGATTTTTCTCCGGGTGACCTGGTCGAATTCAACGCGCCGGGAGGCGGGCGCTACGCCGGCGTGTTGAAGGAAGTCGGCGAAACGTCGGCCCTGTTCGATTTCAATCACCCATTGGCCGGCCAGTCGCTGGCGTTTGAAGTGAAAATCATCGGGATTCTGTAAACATGAGCATCACGGAAACGACTCTCGCCGAAGCGGAGATCCTGCTGGCTCAGCCACGCGGTTTCTGCGCCGGCGTCGACCGGGCAATCGAGATCGTCGAGCGGGCCATCAAGCTGCACGGCTCGCCGATCTATGTGCGCCACGAAATCGTCCATAACGCCTATGTGGTCGAAGATCTGCGCAAGAAGGGCGCGATTTTTATCGAAAGCCTCGAGGAAGTGCCGGCCGGCAATACGGTGATCTTCAGTGCGCACGGCGTGCCGAAGGCCGTGCGTTCGGAGGCGGAGTCGCGTGGGCTGCGGGTGTATGACGCGACGTGTCCGCTCGTGACCAAGGTGCATATCGAAGTCGCGAAGATGCGCCAGGACGGTTTCGACATCGTGATGATCGGTCACAAGGGTCACCCCGAGGTCGAGGGGACGATGGGCCAGACCGCCGAAGGCATGTACCTCGTCGAAGACATCGAGGACGTGCAGGCGTTGCAGCTCGCCGATCCCGAGCGCATCGCATTCGTCACGCAAACCACGCTGTCGGTCGACGACGCGGCGGAAATCATCCGTGCGCTGAAAGCCAAGTACCCGTCCATCCGTGAGCCGAAAAAGCAGGACATCTGCTACGCGACACAGAATCGTCAAGACGCGGTGAAGTTCATGGCGCCGCAATGCGATGTCGTGATCGTCGTCGGCAGCCCCAACAGTTCGAACTCCAACCGCTTGCGCGAACTTGCCGAAAAGCTCGGCGTGCCCGCCTATATGGTCGATTCTCCCGACCAGATCGACCCGGTGTGGGTCGAAGGCAAGCGTCGCATCGGTGTGACGGCCGGCGCGTCGGCGCCGGAGGTGCTGGCCCAGGCGGTGATCGCGCGTTTGCGCGAACTCGGCGTGCGCAACGTGCGCGCGCTCGACGGTATCGAGGAAAACATCGCATTTCCGCTGCCGCGTGGACTGGGTCTTCCCGCCTGACTTCCTGTTAGCCGCACTGAAAGAAAAGCGCACCCAAGGGTGCGCTTTTTTTATGCCTCCGTGTTCGGCGCTCCATGTAAAAAATAAGTACCCGATCGACGGGAGTTGGTAATTTGAGTGGCCTTGCGCACAAATCAAATCGAATTGTGATCCGGTGTTTTATTGATTTTGCGACGATGCATCCCCGTTTTAAGCTGCAACAAATGGGATTTGTGAATTAATGATGCACTGAATTAGTGCATTTTATCCGGGATGCGCTAAAAGCTGATATCGACGCAAAGGCCCGTGCCTCCTGCATTTAGCCACGAATGCCCGCAACACTTGATGCCATTGGGCTCGAAGGCGGTGCAACTGGTGTGCAAAAAAGAATCGCAACCGGGTTGCGCTTTTTAGCGGTTTTCGCTCTCAAAATATGGTTGCAATGCAGGAAAACCCTGCCGGTTCAACAATATTGCCAGCCGCATAATTGGAGTTACAATGCGCGCGTTCTCAAGGCCTCGAGGTCCTGAACAGTGGATTTTGCAAGGCGCAGGAGACCTTACTTGATGCGAGTCAAATTTGCTTACGC
>NZ_DATJJF010000161.1:0-25919 GCF_035492435.1 Trinickia sp. | reverse complement strand
GCAATCGAGCGATCCGATCAAGGTGATCACGGTGCGCGCGACGGGCTTTGACGCCGTGGCGGCCGAGGGGGGCAACGCGCCGATCGAGCCGATCGAGGCGGCGTCCGATCGCGGCATCTCGCAATTCGTGAGCCGCGAGGTAACGAAGCTGGACCGGCCGGAATTGACGGGCGCGAACATCGTCGTATCGGGCGGACGCGGGCTCGGCAGCGGCGAGCAGTACCAGAGCGTGCTCGTGCCGCTCGCGGACAAGCTCGGCGCGGCGCTCGGCGCCTCGCGCGCGGCAGTGGACGCAGGCTATGTGCCGAACGATTATCAGGTTGGCCAGACGGGCAAGATCGTCGCACCGCAGCTGTATGTGGCGGTCGGCATCTCGGGCGCGATTCAGCACCTGGCCGGCATGAAGGATTCGAAGGTCATCGTCGCGATCAACAAAGATCCCGAAGCACCGATCTTCGGCGTGGCCGACTATGGCCTCGTGGGGGATCTCTTCGAGCTTGTGCCGCAGTGGGTCGCTGAGGGATAGCGCGCCGCGCGTCGCGATTACATGACGCACGCCGCAGCGAATAAGCCGCAGCGATGCGTCACCGAGTAAATCGCTGACCGATTACTTCCCGCCAATGCTCTGCAACGGCTGCCATTGGCCGCCCACCACCTTGTAGATGGTGATGCCGCCTTGCTTCAGATCACCATGCGAGTCATAGGCGAGGAGGCTCGTCGTAACGGCCGTCGTCATGTTGGTCTGCGCGAGCACCGGCAGATACTTGGCCGGATCGGTCGAATTGGCTTTTTTCATCGCCGCGAACATCGCATTCGCGCCGTCGTAGGCATAGGGCGAATACGTTTCGACGTCCGTGCCGAAGCGCTTCTTGTACTTCTCGGCGTAGTCCTTGCCACCCGGCATCTGGTCGAGCGGCAGTCCCGCCAGTGAAGCAATCGTACCTTCGGCCGCTGGGCCGCCAATCTTCAGGAATGACGGCGTGTGCACCATTTCTCCGCCCATCAGCGGCGCCTTGATGCCAAGCTGCTTCATCTGCTTGACCATGGGGGCCGCCTGAGAGTCGGCACCGCCGTAATAGATGAGATCCGGGTTGCGGCCCTTCAGCTTGGTCAAAATCGCCTTGAAGTCGACGGCCTTGTCATTCGTGTACTCGCGCTCGATGATGGTCGCGCCGCCCGCTTTCGCCGCCTTCACGAATTGGTCGGCAAGACCTTGGCCGTAGGCCGTGCGGTCGTCAATGACCGCGATCTTCTTCATGCGGAGGGTCTTTGCCGCAAATGTGCCGGCCACCGATCCTTGCTGCGTGTCGGAGGTCATCATGCGGAAGGCTGTCTTGAAGCCTTGCTCCGTATATTCAGGCGCCGTCGCCATGGCAATTTGCGGGATGCCCGCGTTTGCGTAGATGCGTGAAGCTGGAATCGTCGTACCCGAGTTGAAGTGGCCGAGCATGCCCTTGATGCCGTCGTCGACGAGCTTTTGTGCGACCGTCGTACCGGTGCGTGGGTCGGCCTGATCGTCAGCCGAATCGAGCACGAATTGAACTGGCTTGCCCCCGATCATGGGCTTCGTCGCATTCATCTCTTCGACTGCCAAAACGACGCCGTTTTGGAAATCCTTCCCGTAGTGCGCCTGCGCCCCCGTCAACGGTCCGGCAAAGCCGATCTTCACGTCGTCCACTGGCTGCTGCTGCGCGCGTGCGGTCCCTACCAGCGACATTACGGCAACCAGCGTTGCACCCGCCAGCTGTTTCGTTTTAGTTTGCATAGCTTCTCCTAGGTACCACGGTGATGTCGAGCGGCCCAGGGTCTCCCGCCATGCCGCTTCCGCTTTGCGACCAACGGCCAAGGAGCACTCAGCCGATCGTCATTAAGTTCGCATTGCCTCCCGCTGCCGCCGTGTTCACGCTGATCGATCGTTCGGTCAGTAGGCGCTCCAGCGCATAGTCTTCGTCGCCGTTGGCAAGCGCATTCGTCGCCAGGCCCTGCACCGAGACGATCGGGCCGGGCCGCTTCGCGATTTCCTTCACGAGCACGTGCAGCTCGTCGCTGTCGCCTTCGAAGAGCACCGCTTCGAACGGCGCATCCGCGCTCGTGCGCACGCTCGCCCAACGCGTGAGCTCGGGCGGCAGCGCGGCAACGAGTGCTTCTCCTGCGGCGCCCGCGAAGAGCGCGCGGTTGCCTGTCGCCAGCACGGCCGCAAGCTGCGCACGCGCGCCGCTCGCCGTCGAAGGCATGCAGCATACCGCGCCGCGGGCGCTTAAGACATACGTATTGCGCTCCCCTGTCGGCCCAGGCAACGTGGCAGCGTTGGAGGCGGGCAAGCTCGACAAGTAACCGTCACAGCGTGCCGCTAGAGCGGGCTCACGCTCCTCGATCAACCAATCGCGCAGCGCGGTGAGGGCGGCACGCGGCGGCGGCATCGCGCCGCCTGTTGCATCGTCGCCATACTTGGCAGCCGGCGCCTCCGCTTCGGCAACGAGTGCATCCGCGAGCGACTTCGGCAGGCCCGGAGGGCGCTTGGCGAGCAGGCGCTGCAGATAGAGCGGCCCCCCCGCTTTCGGCCCCGTGCCCGACAGACCCTCTCCACCGAACGGCTGCACTCCGACAACGGCACCGATGACGTTGCGGTTGACGTAGATGTTGCCGACATGTGCGCGGCCGACCACGTGGGCGATCGTCTCGTCGATACGCGTATGTATGCCGAGGGTGAGTCCGTAGCCGGTCGTGCGAACCTCTTCAAGCAACTGGTCCAGCCCGCTGCGGGCAAACCGCACAACGTGCAGCACAGGGCCAAACACTTCGCGTTCGAGCTCAGCGATCCCTTCGATTTCTATCAGCGTCGGTGCAACGAACGTGCCTTGCGCGCACACCTCCGGAAGCGGCAGCTGTGTCACCGAGCGTCCCTTCTCGCTCATGGCGGCGACGTGCGCGTCGATGGTTCGCTTTGCGTCGCTGTCGATGACGGGGCCGACATCGGTCGACAGGCGATCCGGATTGCCGAGTGAGAGCTCGCGCATCGCCCCTTTGAGCATCTCGAGCGTTCGCTCGGCCACTTCCTCCTGCACGCAGAGCACGCGCAAAGCCGAGCAGCGCTGTCCGGCCGAGTCGAATGCGGACTGCATGACGTCCGCAACGACTTGTTCGGCGAGCGCCGAAGAATCGACGATCATCGCGTTTTGTCCGCCCGTCTCGGCGATCAGCGGTATCGGATGGCCGTCAGCATCGAGGCGGTTGGCGAGCGTCTGGTTGATGAGGCGCGCGACGTCCGTCGAGCCCGTGAACATGACGCCGCGAATGCGGGCATCGGCAACGAGCGCCGCGCCGACCGTTTCGCCGTCGCCGGGTAAAAGCTGCACGGCGCCTGGCGGCACGCCGGCCTCGCGCAGCAGGCGCACGGCCTCGGCAGCAATGAGCGGCGTCTGCTCGGCAGGTTTCGCGAGCACGGTGTTGCCGGCGGCCAGCGCCGCGGCCACCTGCCCCATGAAGATCGCGAGCGGGAAGTTCCACGGACTGATACAGACAACGGGGCCGAGCGGCCTGTGCGTGTCGTTCGAAAACTCGCTGCGGATCTGCGCTGCGTAGTAGCGCAAAAAGTCGACCGCTTCGCGGATCTCCGAGATGGCGTTCGGCAACGATTTGCCCGCCTCGCGCACGATCAAGCCCATCAGCGTGTGCATCTGCGCTTCCAGCAGATCGGCGGCACGCGCGAGGCACTCGGCGCGCGCCTCCACCGGCGTCGATTGCCAAATGGGAGCCGCCGCCACGGCATCGGCGAGTGCCGCGTCGACGTCCTCGCGCGTCGCTTCGACAACCGTGCCGACGATATCGCGCCGATCTGCCGGATTCAGCACTTCACGGCCGAGCGCACCGACAATCGGCGCGCCTTCGCCCAGCATTGGCGCCGCACGCCACCCCTGGTGTGAGCTCGCCAGCAAAGCCGACGAAAGCGACGCGAGGCGATGTTCGTTCGCAAGGTCAAGCCCGATCGAGTTGGCGCGCTCGGCACCGTAAAGGTCGCGTGGCAGCGGAATTTTCGGATGCGGCGCGCCAAGCGGGGTGATCGTCGCGGCCTCCTCGACCGGATCGCCGACGAGCGCCTCGACCGGCACGGATTCGTCGGCGATGCGGTTGACGAACGAAGTGTTCGCGCCGTTTTCGAGCAGACGCCGCACGAGGTAAGCAAGCAGCGTCTCATGCGTACCGACAGGCGCATAGATGCGGCAAGGCCGGTTGAGTTTGTCGCGCCCCGTCACTTCCTCGTAAAGCGGCTCGCCCATGCCGTGCAGGCATTGGAACTCGTACTGTCCGGGGTAGTAGTTCTGACCAGCCAGGTGGTAGATGGCCGAGAGCGTGTGCGCATTGTGCGTCGCGAACTGCGGATAGACCGCATCGGGCGCAGCGAGCAGACGCTTGGCACATGCGAGGTATGACACGTCCGTGTACAGCTTGCGCGTGTAGACGGGATAGCCTTCGAGGCCGTCGAGCTGAGCGCGCTTGATTTCGCTGTCCCAGTACGCGCCTTTCACGAGTCGAACCATGACACGGTGCCGGCTGCGGCGCGCGAGATCGACGACATAGTCGATGACATAGGGACAGCGCTTCTGATATGCCTGCACGACAAACCCGATGCCGTTCCAGCCCGCGAGCTCGGGATCGAAGCACAACGCTTCGAGCAGATCGAGCGAAAGCTCGAGTCGATCGGCTTCTTCGGCGTCGATATTGAGGCCGACATCGTAGCGGCGTGCGAGGAGTGCAAGCGCTCGCACGCGCGGCAGCAGTTCGTTCATCGTGCGCTCCTGCTGCGCACGCGAGTAGCGCGGGTGCAGCGCCGAGAGCTTGATCGAAATGCCGGGCCCCTCGTAGATGCCCCGCCCGCCCGCTGCCTTGCCGATCGCATGAATGGCTTGCTCGTACGAGGCGTAGTAGCGCTGCGCGTCCTCCTCGGTGAGGGCCGCCTCCCCTAGCATGTCGTACGAGTAGCGAAAGCCGCGCGCCTCGAACTTACGGCTGTTCGCGAGTGCCTCCGAGATCGTTTCGCCGGTGACGAACTGCTCGCCCATGAGGCGCATCGCGATATCGACGCCCTTGCGGATGAGCGGCTCTCCGCCTTTGCCGATGAGTCGCGCAAGCGCCGAGGACAGCCCCGCCTCGCTGTTGGTCGCGACGAGCTTGCCTGTGATCATGAGGCCCCACGTCGCGGCGTTCACGAACAGGGACGGCGCGTGACCGACGTGCGACTTCCAATCGCCTTTGCTGATCTTGTCGCGGATCAGCGCGTCGCGCGTCGCGCGATCGGGAATGCGGAGCAGCGCCTCGGCAAGACACATGAGCGCCACGCCTTCCTGGCTCGACAGCGAAAATTCCTGGATGAGCCCTTCGACGCCGCCGCCCGTGCGTTTCACGCGCAGCGTCTCGACAAGACGCGCGGCCATCTTGCGCACGTCGGCCGCGAGCGCCACTGGCATCCGGGCTTCGCCCATCAGCACCGGCACGCATTCCGGTTCCGGACGGCGGTAAGCCGCAGTAATTTCCGCGCGCAACACCGACTGTGGCTGCACGGTCTGCGCAAACTCGAGGAACGGGTGCGGGGCGCTCTCTTCGTCTTGGTACGGGGCCTTCAGATCCGAGAGACCAGCTGCTGCGCTGGTGCCCGAGAGCTCCTGCGGCATCTGCCCGTGCTCGATTTTCTCGAGGTACGCGAAGATGGCTTGTTTGATAAGCCAGTGGGGAGTGCGATCGAGCCGTGCGGCAGCCTCTTTTAGCCGGGTGCGCAGAAGGTCGTCGACTTTGACGCCAAGAGTCGTGCTAGCCATGTTTCTTCCGTGCCGGTCACGCACCGGCGTTCGACCGAAAAGTTGGTCGCATCGTACGCTTACAATTTAAAAGGTGCAACCGATTAACTCAGGATGGTTGCACCCCATTGAAAGCCTTTCCCGACAACGGATTCCGGCGAATTTTGGCGAATCGCGCGCACGCTTTTTGGCTTGGGATTTTCCCTAGGCTGCGACTTTTTTTGTGCACCAGCGCCCAACATTGAGAATTTTCTTTGGCGTTCATTCACCTTCATTAGTGTCGGCGACATTTTCGTCGAAAGTGACGTTGGCCTATGAGCGAAATAAGCGCCCCACCGCACGGAGAGCGGCATTTCAGGAGCGTGAAATGGAATCCCGGCATTCATTCAGCGATTGTCAGCCGACGCCGAAGCGAATAATCTCTGTCAGCCGCAAATCCCGGGCGACATCTTGGGGGAGAGTTTTGACGTCTGCCGATTGACCGACAAGCGAAATAAGCGCTGCCCCACCGCACGGAGAAGGCATTCGAGGAGCGTGAAAAATGGAGAAGTGGTTGGTCATCGGCGGGATCTGGGTCGTGGCGATCGTGTGTCTGGTGCTTTTCGTGCGCGGCGCCTCGTCCACACGCAACCGCGCTATCGCCATGGCGCGCTCGCGCAAAGAGCGGCGACAAGCGCAGGCCCAAGTCGAAGCGAAAGGGACCGCCGCGGCCGATCATCGCTCATGAGCATGGCAACAGGCACAGTCTGCCTACGCCCCGCGCCGCAAATCAAACCCGCAAGCAAAGCCGCCAGCGCCGCCAGCGCATGCCATCGGCAGGCCCGGCGACTCGCTATCGCTACACGACATGACCAGGCCTTTCGCAGCGCAATAGCCGGCGTATAAGCTGAGCCGGCGTTACGCCGCGCGCCTTCTCACGCAGATCAGATGTCGAGCGGATCCACTTCGAGATTCCAACGCAGCACGCCTTTGAGCCCGTGCAGCACGGGCTGCCACGCGCGCAGCGTCGCGAGCAGCGCGGCGCGCGATGCACTTTCCACCAGCAGCTGAGCGCGATGGACATTGGCGACCTTGACGATCGTCATCGGCACGGGATCGTAGACGGTGACGCGTTCCGCCGACGCGATATCCGTGAGTGCAGCACAAGCCGCTTGCAGAAAGGCGAGCGCCGCCTCGAGCGTGCGTGCCTCGGCACGCAGCAGCGCCTGATAAACGAACGGCGGCAAACGCGCGTCGCGCCGTTCCGCAAGCGTCGCGTCGGCAAAGCCGACATAGTCATGCCGAGCCAGCGCTTGATATAGCGCATGGCTCGCGTAGCGCGTCTGCACCAGCACTTCGCCGGGCAGCCCCGCGCGACCGGCCCGGCCGCTGACTTGCATGAGTTGCGCAAAAAGCCGCTCACCGGCGCGAAAGTCATGCGAAAAAAGCGCGGCGTCGGCGTTCAGCACGCCGACAAGGGAGACTCGCCTGAAGTCGTGCCCTTTCGCGATCATCTGCGTGCCGACCAGAATGTCGACTTCGCCCGCGTGCACATCCGAGAAAAGCGCCTCTGCACTGCCCTTGCGGCGCGTGCTGTCAGCGTCGATGCGCAGAATGCGTGCGCCCGGCACGAGCGCGGCCAGCGTTTCCTCGACGCGCTGCGTACCGCGCCCGAGCGGTGCGATATCGACGTTGCCGCAGTCCGCACACGCTCGCGGTATGCGAGTCTCCCAGCCGCAGTGATGGCAGCGCAACGCGCGCTCAGGCTTGTGCAGTACGACGTATGCACTGCAGCGCGGACAGCCGGCAACCCAGCCACAAGCGTCACATGACAGCACGGGCGCGTAGCCGCGCCGGTTCAGGAACACGAGGCTCTGCTCGCCGCGCTCGAGCCTGGACTTGAGTGCCGCCGCGAGCGGCCCCGACACCCCCTCGACGCTCGCTCGCCCGCGTCGCCGCTCCTCCTCGAGATCGATCATTCGCACACTCGGCAACGCTGCCTCGGCCACCGCACGGCGCGTGAGCGTCAATTTGCCATAACGGCCCTGGCTCGATTGCCACCAGCTCTCCAGCGACGGCGTGGCAGAGCCGAGCACGACCGGAATCGCGAGCTGTTTCGCGCGCCATACTGCCAAATCGCGGGCGGAGTAACGAAGCCCTTCTTGCTGCTTGTAGGCGGGCTCGTGCTCCTCATCAACGATGACAAGCGCAAGGCGAGGCAGCGAAGCCAGCACCGCGAGACGCGTGCCGAGCACGATGCGAGCCTCTCCGCGATGCGCTGCCAACCAGTTGCGCGCACGCTCGCCGTCGGCCATGGCACTGTGCAGTGTGACGATCGGCGACGCACTATGCAGCGTGGCGAAGCGCCTGCGGAAAGCCGCTTCGAACTGCGGCGTCAAATTGATCTCAGGCACGAGCACGAGCGCTTGTGCATCGGGACGCTCGGCGAAGAGCGCATCGATTGCCCGCAGATACACCTCGGTTTTGCCACTGCCTGTGACCCCGTGCAGCAAGAAGGGGGCGAAACCTCGTGCGGCTCGAATGGCGTCGAGGGCTTGCGCCTGTTCATCCGTGAGCACAGGCTGCGCCGCGCGCGTTGCCGTCGCCGGCTGCAAGGTCGAATTCGATGCGGCTGTGCATGCTGACAAGTGGATCCGGCCAGCATCGCCGTCAGGTCCGCCGTGGGCGCCGGTTTGATTGTCTGCCGGCACATCGACGGCGAGTTCGCCGGGCGCAGCCGCTGCGTCGGCGCGATCTAATTCGATGCTTTCGACCCAGCCTTGCGCCTGCCAATCGGCAAGTGTCGAGCTCGCTTTGGCATGCAGCGCGCGCGCATCGACAACATCGAGCGCGGCGCTTCCTGCAAGCGCCGCGGCAAGCCGTCTGAGCGCACTCGCACGCGGCGGCAGGGCACCCGGCAGCGCCACACGCCCTAGAGCGGTGAGGCGAAACACGTTCTCTCTTCGGAAAAGCCGCCCCCAACGTGCCGAATCGCGCAGCGCCTGAGGCAAAGCGGGCAAGGCAACTTCGCCGCGGGCTCGCTGATAGTAGTCTGCGGCAAACGCAACGAGTTCTCGCCATTCGGGAGTGAGCGGCCCGATCGCGTCGCAGATGAGCGCAATATCGCGCAGCCGATCCTCCGGCACACTACTCACCTGCGTCACGTCCCAGATGAGACCGACGACTTGCCGCTTGCCAAACGGCACGCACACGAGCATCCCTGGCGTGGGTCCGAGTGCGGGATCGCAGCGATAGTCGAACAACGTCGGCAACGGATGATCAAGCGCAACGCGAACGATGAGGTGGGTCATGCGCGCGACGCCAGCGGCAAAGATGCACGCGGCAGACGCCGCGACCGGCGCAGGACCGGGGCAAAGTGGAAGCGATACGTCTGGTCCGTCGCCAAGTGCACAATCTCTCTAGACATGGCCGGGCGCGAAGTCGCACCTGTGGATAACTTTGTTGAAAAGTGCCCTTCGAAAAGCCACCAAACGGCGTGGCGACAGGCTTACGTGGGTGAACCCACATATCGCCCGGCACCCCGCAAAGCCTTGTCAAACAAGGCCAGCAGCGATCTGCTACATCGTTTGTCGACCATCGTCAACCGCAACCGCCTTTACCGCACCGCAACGTGAAGAATGTGCATAAGTCAAGTCTTGACAAGCCCGAAACCCTGCTGCGACGGCCTCATTTTTGTGGCCTTGCTTGTAGCACAAGCGGCCCGTTGATTGCGTCGCAACATGAAACACGATTTCGGTCAGCTTTGAGTCCCGCCCGTGGCTGCGCGAATAACGCGGCTCGCACGGTGAACCTCATCGACAAGCTCGGCAACGTGCTCCGGCGGCGTGAACTGCGAGATGCCGTGTCCGAGATTGAAAACGTGCCCGGGGTGATTGCCGAAACGCTCTAGCACCGCGCGCGCTTCGGCGCGAATGGTCGCAGGCGGCGCGAAAAGAACAGTTGGATCCAGGTTGCCCTGCAAAGCCACATGAGAGCCGACGCGTTCGCGAGCGCGAGAGAGATCGACCGTCCAGTCGACGCCGACGGCATCGACGCCGGTCGCCGCGACCGCTTCGAGCCACTGGCCGCCCCCCTTCGTAAAGGTGATGAGCGGAACGCGCGCGCCGTCGTGCTCGCGCTTCACGCCGCGGGCCACTCGCTCGATGTAGTCAAGCGAGAACTGCTGGAAGGCTCCGTCGGCCAGCGCGCCGCCCCATGTATCGAAGATCATCACGGCCTGGGCGCCCGCCTCAATCTGCGCGTTGAGGTAAGCAGTCACCGCTTGCGCGTTGATCTCGAGGATGCGGTGCATGAGATCGGGACGCGTGTAGAGCATGCTCTTCACCGTCCTGAAATCGTCCGATCCGCCGCCCTCGACCATATAGCATGCGAGAGTCCACGGGCTCCCGGAAAAACCGATCAACGGCACGCGCTGACGCCCTTGGCCGTCGGTCAGTGCACGCCTGATCTCGCGGACCGCATCGGTGACATAGCCGAGGGTAGCGCCAATATCAGGCACCGCGAGACGTGCGACATCGGCCTCGTTGCGCACGGGCCGCGCGAAACGCGGGCCCTCGCCGGCTGCAAACGAAAGGCCGAGCCCCATTGCATCGGGAATGGTCAGGATGTCCGAAAAGAGGATCGCTGCATCGAGCGGATAGCGCTCGAGCGGCTGAAGCGTAACCTCGGTTGCGTACTCCGGGTTTTTTGCAAGCCCCAGGAAGCTGCCCGCTCGCTCGCGTGTCGCGTTGTACTCGGGAAGGTAACGGCCCGCCTGCCGCATCAGCCAGATTGGCGTGTACTCGGTTGGCTGGCGCAGCAGCGCGCGCAAGAACGTATCGTTAAGAAAAGTGGCAGCCACGGTTCTGTGAACAGCAAAAGATGGAAGCGACCATTCTACCGGACGCGGGCAAGGTTCCTTTTGTACGAAGGACCGTGCGAGGTGTCCTTGGCGGAATCGCCACCCGGCAATGGCAACCGCAGGCGTCAACAGCGGTTCCGTGCAGTTCGTGTAGCCCTCGTCCGGTCGACATCGCCTTCCTCGGAGAGTCCTGTGAGGCAGAGGCTTGCCGCACATGCGATCAACAACCAATCGCGGCCGCCCGGACGAATCCGTGGGCAATCGAATTGAGCGATGCGTGAGCACGGACGAGTGTTCATTAGCCTAGGTGAACCATCGCCAGCTACCAGCGAAAGGCATCAGCGCCGCTGAGCGAGCGATTATCACGCCACGATTGATTTAATAAGGAATTGCCATTTTGAGTGGCATTTTATTTAGATTGGGTCACAACGATTTCGTCCGCCTTTCACAACCGGAAAAATCAACTTGTCACTCAATAAAATCGGAAAGCCCTACCGCAAAGCCAATCCGGACATGCGTTACATCCTGAAACACTTTGTTACCGCGTTGTCGGTCTAATTCCCCCACAATGCCCTTCAACGGTTTCAACACAGATGTTGCCCACTGCACTAATTTGAAATCGGCGCCGTGGTTCGAAAATCGGTATTCATTCCCGATTTTGGAACATCTTTGTTGGAATCGTTGCAGGCGACTAGCTTCGTGCCTGTTCGTTCCTTCATTGGTCTCCTCGCGCTAACCCCGTAGCGTGTGGTTTTTAGCGGGCCGCTGGCCCGCTTTTTTTTCGTTCCTCGAGCGTCCTTGACGCCAGCGAACGGTGTCCGACACCCTGAGCGCGATCTACCGCGACAAACGTCAAACCTCCGCTTCGCTCAATCCGTTCGTCTGGTTAGAGTCTGCGCGATACGTGGGCCTCGTTGTACCATTCATCGAATAACTCAAAAGACCTGCACGTTCTGGGTCACGGCCTTCGCCAACACACCGTTTCCCGATTGGCGTGCAAGTAAGCTCACAGGATCAGCGAGCGGAAGCATTCGGTGGGCCTGCACGCTCGGCTAAATGCCCCGTTCGGCCCTCATTCCGGGTGAAGGATACCCGCAGTCGAAAAACGAAATGCCGTCCAGCCAAAAGCTGGACGGCATTTGGAGGAGCGTGGCCGCGCTGCGTGGCGCCCGTCGTGGGGCGCCTTTGCGCAGCGTGCCCGCTCAGCTCAGTGCCCGCGATTTTTACGCAGGCGCTGGATCGCGGCCAGTTGAGCGACAGCGTACGCGAGCTCCGCTTGGGCGGTGGCGTACTCAAGATTCGAACCGGAGTTCTGCATCGCCTCTTCGGCACGCTTGCGCGCTTGGTCGGCCTTTGCCTCGTCGAGATCCTTGCCGCGAATTGCGGTATCAGCGAGTACCGTCACGGCACCCGGCTGCACTTCGAGAATGCCACCGGCAACGAAGACAAACTCCTCGCCGCCGTTCTCGTCCTCGATGCGCACAGCGCCTGGCCGAATCCGCGTAATCAGCGGGGTATGGCCCGGCAGAATGCCTAGCTCGCCGGCCTCACCCGGCAAGGCGACGAACTTCGCCTGACCGGAAAAGATCTGCTCTTCCGCGCTGACGACGTCTACTTTGATGGTTGCCATATCGACTCCTGTCGGCCTGAGTTAGCGCTTTAGCGCTTACTCGAGCCCCATGCAAGGCTGTCGGCCTGAGTTAGCGCTTTAGCGCTTACTCGAGCCCCATGCAAGGCTGTCGGCCTGAGTTAGCGCTTTAGCGCTTACTCGGGCCCCATGCAAGGCTGGTTGAGCGTATCGGGCCGCTGCACGGTTGTACCGGCAACAGCCCTACTGAGCGCCGAACGGGGCCGAAACCGATGCTCATCCGAAGAAGAACACCGGCAATACGACCCGCCGCCGGACAGCGGCCGGCGCGTTACACCCGACCTTTACTGCATCTTCTTGGCCTTCTCGAAGGCCTCGTCGATCGTGCCGACCATGTAGAACGCCTGCTCCGGCAGATGATCGCATTCACCGTCGACGATCATCTTGAAGCCGCGGATCGTCTCCTTGAGCGATACGTACTTGCCCGGCGCGCCCGTGAACACTTCAGCGACGTGGAACGGCTGCGACAGGAAGCGCTGGATCTTGCGTGCACGCGCAACCGACAGCTTGTCTTCCGGCGACAGCTCGTCCATGCCGAGAATCGCGATGATGTCGCGCAGTTCCTTGTAGCGCTGCAGCGTTTGCTGCACGCGACGCGTCACCGTGTAGTGCTCCTCGCCGATGACGTTCGGGTCGATCTGACGCGACGTCGAATCAAGCGGGTCCACGGCCGGGTAGATACCGAGCGAGGCGATGTCACGCGAAAGCACGACCGTCGCGTCGAGGTGGCCGAAGGTCGTGGCCGGCGACGGGTCGGTCAAGTCGTCCGCGGGCACGTACACGGCCTGCACCGACGTAATCGAACCCTTCTTCGTCGACGTGATGCGCTCCTGCAGCTTGCCCATCTCTTCCGCGAGCGTCGGCTGATAGCCCACTGCCGACGGCATCCGGCCGAGCAGCGCGGACACTTCCGTGCCGGCGAGCGTGAAGCGGTAGATGTTATCGACGAAGAACAGCACGTCGCGACCTTCGTCGCGGAAGTACTCGGCCATCGTGAGGCCCGTCAGTGCCACGCGCAGACGGTTGCCAGGCGGCTCGTTCATCTGACCGTAGACGAGCGCGACTTTGTCGAGCACGTTCGAGTCTTTCATTTCGTGGTAGAAGTCGTTCCCTTCACGGGTACGCTCGCCCACGCCCGCGAACACGGAATAACCGCCGTGCTCCTTCGCGATGTTGTTGATGAGCTCCATCATGTTGACGGTCTTGCCGACGCCGGCACCGCCGAAGAGGCCCACCTTGCCGCCCTTCGCGAACGGACAGACCAAGTCGATCACCTTGATGCCCGTTTCGAGCAGCTCCGTCGACGGCGACAGTTCGTTGAACGCCGGCGCTTTCTGGTGGATCGAGCGAAGTTGCTCGCTTTCAATCGGGCCCGCCTCGTCAATCGGGCGGCCCAGGACGTCCATGATGCGGCCGAGCGTCGGCTTGCCGACCGGCACGCTGATCGGCTTGCCCGTATTCTTCACCACGACGCCGCGCCGCAGACCGTCAGCTGAGCCGAGGCAAATGGTACGCACAACACCGTCGCCGAGTTGCTGTTGCACCTCGAGCGTCAATTCCGACCCTTCGAGAACGAGGGCGTCGTACACCTTCGGCAATTCCTCACGCGGAAATTCCACGTCGATGACCGCGCCGATGCACTGTACGATTTTGCCTTCCACCAAAGCAGTAGTACTCATCGCTTTTCCTTTAAATACTCAATTCTTCGCTCGCGCAAGACGCGCGGTTCAGACGCTTACCGTGGCGGGTTGATCACACCGCGGCAGCGCCACCGACGATTTCCGAAATTTCCTTCGTGATCGCAGCTTGACGGCTCTTGTTGTACGAAAGCTGCAACTCGCTGATAACCGTCTTTGCGTTATCCGATGCGGCCTTCATCGCGACCATGCGCGCCGATTGCTCGGATGCCATGTTCTCGGCCACAGCCTGGTACACGAGCGCCTCGATATAACGCACGAGCAGGTCGTCAACCACGGCCTGAGGATCGGGCTCGTAGATGTAGTCCCATGCGGAGCTCGGCGTTGCGTCGTCACTCTTGAAGTGCTCGGGCGACAGCGGCAGCAGCTGCTCGATGACAGGCTCTTGCTTCATCGAGTTGATGAAGCGGGTATAGGCCAGGTACACCGCAGAGAGCTTGCCTTCCGAGTACAGATCGAGCTGCACCTTCACCGCGCCGATCAGCTTCTCGAGATGCGGCGTGTCGCCAAGTTGCACGACATGCGAAATGACTTTCGCACCGAACCGGTTCAAGAAGCCGAAGCCTTTGCTGCCGATAGCCGTAGCCTCGACAGTCTGGTTCTTCTGCTCGAGCTCCTTGAACTTCTGCACCGTCGCACGCAGCACGTTCGTATTAAGACCGCCGCAGAGCCCCTTGTCGGTCGTGACGAGAATCATCCCGGCCGCCTTCGCGCCCTCGTTCGGCACCATGAACGGATGCCGATACTCGGGATTGGCGCGGCTCATGTGTGCAGCGATATCACGGACTTTCTCGGCGTACGGGCGGGCGGTGCGCATGCGCTCCTGCGCGCGGCGCATCTTCGACGCGGCCACCATTTCCATCGCCTTCGTGATCTTGCGCGTGTTCTGCACGCTCTTGATCTTGCCGCGGATTTCCTTCATTCCAGCCATTGCTTGCTCCTTGATCGAAGCCGCGCACCCCGCCAGCTATTGGCGAATGCACGCGGCTTCAAGGTCATCATGCCTCGTGGATCAATAAGCACCCGACTTCTTGAAGTCCTTCAGAGCGGCGTGCAGCGCGCCCTCGTCGTCCTTCGACAAGTCCTTCGTGTCTTCGATGCGCTTGACGAGGTCGGCATGGCTCGCTTTCAGGTACTCGCGGGCACCCTTCTCGAACGCCAGCACTTCCTTGACGTCGATGTCGTCGAGGTAGCCGTTGTTCGCGGCGAACAGTGCCACGGCCAACTCCCAAACCTGCAACGGCTGGAACTGCGGCTGCTTGAGCAGTTCCGTCACGCGGCGACCACGCTCGAGCTGCTTGCGCGTGACTTCGTCGAGATCCGATGCGAACTGTGCGAATGCTGCGAGCTCACGGTACTGCGCGAGGTCGGTACGGATACCGCCCGAAAGCTTCTTGACGACCTTCGTCTGAGCGGCGCCGCCAACGCGCGACACCGAAATACCCGCGTTGATAGCGGGACGCACGCCAGCGTTGAAAAGGTCCGTTTCCAGGAAGATCTGGCCATCCGTGATCGAGATCACGTTCGTCGGCACGAAGGCCGTCACGTCGCCCGCTTGCGTCTCGATGATCGGCAGAGCCGTCAGCGAACCGCTCTTGCCCTTCACCTCGCCCTTCGTGAACTGCTCGACGTACTCTTCCGAGACGCGGGCTGCACGCTCGAGCAGACGCGAGTGCAGATAGAACACGTCACCAGGATAGGCTTCGCGGCCCGGCGGACGGCGCAGCAGCAGCGAAACCTGACGGTAGGCCCAGGCCTGCTTCGTCAAGTCGTCATAGACGATGAGGGCGTCTTGGCCGCGGTCGCGGAAGTACTCGCCCATCGTGCAGCCGGCGTACGGCGCGAGGTACTGCATCGCGGCCGATTCGGAAGCCGACGCGGCAACGACGATCGTGTACTCGAGCGCGCCCGTCTCTTCGAGCTTGCGCACGACGTTCATGATCGACGAAGCCTTCTGGCCGATCGCGACGTAGATACAGATGAGGTCTTTGCCCTTCTGGTTGATGATCGTGTCGATCGCCACGGCGGTCTTGCCGGTCTGGCGGTCGCCGATGATGAGCTCACGCTGGCCGCGCCCGATCGGCACCATCGCGTCGATCGACTTCACGCCAGTCTGCACCGGCTGCGACACCGATTTACGCCAGATCACGCCCGGGGCGATCTTTTCGATCGCGTCGCTCATCTTCGCATTGACCGGGCCCTTGCCGTCGATCGGGTTGCCGAGCGTGTCAACGACGCGGCCAACCAGCTCCGGACCAACCGGCACTTCGAGAATGCGGCCCGTCGTCTTGACGATGTCGCCTTCGGAAATGTGCTCGTATTCGCCGAGAATCACGGCGCCGACCGAGTCGCGCTCGAGGTTCAGCGCGAGACCGAACGTGTTGCCCGGAAACTCGAGCATTTCGCCTTGCATCACGTCGGACAGGCCGTGAATGCGCACGATGCCGTCCGTCACGGAGATCACGGTGCCCTGATTGCGAACGTCCGTGCTCGCTTCAAGACCCTGGATCCGGCTCTTGATCAGCTCGCTGATCTCAGAGGGATTGAGTTGCATTTTTCGCTCCTGATGTTTAATTCTGTTGCGTGCCGAGCGGCGCCGTGTCTACTCGCGTCGCTCAGGCCGTCAGCGCAGTCTGCATGCTGGCGAGGCGCGCACGCACCGAGCCGTCGAGTACCTCGTCGCCCACTGTCACGCTCACGCCGCCGATGAGCGTCGGGTCGATCTTGACCGTCGGCTTCAGTTTGCACTTGAACTTGAGCTCAAGACCAGCGACGAGATCGGCGAGCTGCTGACCTTCGAGCGGAAATGCGCTCGTGATCAGCGCATCAGCAGCGCCTTCGCGAGCATTTTTCAGTTCTTCGAACTGCTTGGCGATTTCGGGCAGGAGGGCCAGCCGATGATTCTCGACGAGCATCTGTACGAAGTTCTTCGCTTCCGGCGCCTGGGGCGACTTCGTCGCGGCGAGCAGCAGCTCGACGACTTGCTCGTGAGTCACTTTGGGACTCGTGGCGACCGACAGCACTTCCGGCAGAAGCGCAACCTGTGCCAGCTCCTGCAGGAGAGCGGACCAAGCAGCGACGTCGCCGCCTTCGGCGACGCCAAAGAGCGCTTCCGCGTAGGGGCGGGCGATGGTTGCAAGTTCGGCCATGATCAGAACTCGGCTTTCAGTTGATTGAGCAGTTGGGCATGCGCCGACTGGTCGATCTCGCGCTTCAGGATCTGTTCGGCACCCTTCACAGCGAGCGCAGCCACTTCACCGCGCAGCGTCTCGCGGGCCTTCACGACCTGCTGGTCGGCATCGGCCTTGGCCTGCGCAATGATGCGTGCAGCCTCGGCCTGCGCGTTGGCCTTGATTTCCTCGGCTACGGCAAGGGCGCGCTTCTCGGCGTCGGCGATGCGCTGCTGGCCTTGATTACGCGCCTGAGCCAATTCCTGATCGACGCGCTTGTGCGCAGCCTCGAGCTCGTTCTTGCCCTTTTCGGCCGCCGCGAGGCCGTCTGCGATCTTCTTCGCACGCTCGTCGAGCGCGTTGATCAGCGGCGGCCACACGAACTTCATCGTGAACCACGCGAGGATCAGGAAGACGACCATTTGCGCAAACAGGGTTGCGTTTAAATTCACGGTGTTTCCTTAAACGTTGCTAATCCGGAAAGTGAAACGGTAAGGCGCTCATCGACTTTGCGATCGATCAGCGCCTCAAGATTCGTTTCGCCCCTGCGCGCTCGCGCTTTTCCAGCCGCGGCGCACACTCCCCCGAAAAACCTTAGGCGGTGAGCCTTGCGAGCAGCGGGTTCGCGAACGCAAACAGCATTGCCACACCGACACCGATCAGGAACGCCGCGTCGATCAGACCAGCCAGGAGGAACATCTTGGTCTGCAGCGGGTTCATCAGTTCGGGTTGACGGGCGCAGGCTTCGATGTACTTGCCGCCCATCAGGCCGATACCGATACAGGCACCGATTGCACCCAGGCCGATAATGATGCCGATACCGACAGCCGTCAGACCCTGGATGTTGGCGATGAAAGCTTGCATGATGACTCCTTGTTAAAAGACTTTTGAAACTGGATTTAGAGGAACGAAAACGAATCTGCTTCTTGCACGCCTTCGCTTAGTGCTTGTCGTGCGCCTGACCGATATACACGAGCGTCAGCATCATGAAGATGAACGCCTGCAGCAAAACGATCAGGATGTGGAAGATCGCCCAAACGCTGCCGGCAATCACGTGGGCGACGAAGCCGAGCACCGTCGTGTCCGCGCCGAAGTTCCAGAGGCTGCCGAGCAATGCGATGAGCAGGAACAGCAATTCACCCGCGTACATGTTGCCGAAAAGCCGCATGCCGAGCGAAACCGTCTTGGCGGCGAACTCGATGATGTTCAGCGCCAGGTTCGGGATCCAGAGGAGCGGATGGCCACCGAACGGAGCGGACAGCAGTTCGTGCAGGAAGCCGCCGGCCCCTTTGATCTTCAAGTTGTAGTAGATCATCAAGAGGAAAACGCCAAGCGCGATGCCGATCGTGCCATTCAGATCGGCCGTCGGCACGATCCGGTGGTGAGGGATCACGCCCGACAGGCCAAGCCAGCCGATGACGCGGCCGGGCAGGTCGACGGGGATGAAGTCGAGCGAGTTCATCAGCGCCACCCAGACGAAGACCGTCAACGCGAGCGGAGCAATGAAAACGCGGCTCCCGTGGATGACCGACTTCGATTGATCCTCAACCATTTCCACGAGCATCTCGACCGCGCACTGGAAACGCCCCGGCACGCCAGGGGTCGCCTTGCGTGCCGCGAGATGCAGCACGATGATCGTCACGAGACCGCACACGATCGACCAGAAAAGCGTATCGATATTCCAGACATGGATATCGAAGATCGATGTCTGGTGCGCAGTGGAGAAGTTCTGCAAATGGTGCGCGATGTACTCGGACGGGTCTTCGACGCGCGTGCCTTCGCTAGTTGCCATATCGTTAATGCCACCCAATTTGTCGTAAATCTTGTTTGTGCCGGCACGCGCCAGCCCCGAGGCCCAACGCAGTCTCGCTCGCCTGCGGCGCGCGACGCCTGCATCAACCCATCTTCATCCTTCAGTGCCGCATCAGTGCCAAGCGAGCGCTAGCCAGTAGGTTTTCAGCGCGATGAGATAGGTGACGATGAGCGGCAGCCACAGCACGTTGTGATACCACGCGCCGATCGCAACCAGCATCGCAACCGTCACCCCCATCTTCAGCGCCTCCCCGGCCATCCAGGTCAGGATGGTTGCGGATGCGCCCGCCGTCTTCAACCGTGCTGCGAACAACGCACTTGGCACCCAACATACCGCTCCACCCAGGAAAGCCGATAGCGCAGCATCGCCCCGCGGCTTGTAAAACAGCCACCAAACGAACGTCGCGACCAGGGACAAAACCATTTGCGCCTTCACCACCTTAAACGGCGTGACGCGCGATGGACGACTCACCTTCGGACCGAACAGCTTCTCGGCCTCGGCCCGCGTGAGCGGAACGGTATTAAAGTCTTGTTGCTCGGCATCCCACGCCTCGTCAAACTTCGGGGCGTGACCGACGCTGCCGTCAGTGGGTGCGGACTCGGGCGCGCGTGCCTCTTGCTGCTTTTTGGGCTCTTGATGCGCCATCGCCGTCATTTCCGCAAAGAACTTTTTCGACCCACCACTTGCATCGCGTGCTTTCGCCACGCTTACGGGGCTGCCTAGCTGATAAATCGGGGCGATTGTAAGCGATAGTTGCAAGTGATTCAAGACTTTAGCCACTAGGAAAGTGCGCCTTGATGTGCTTTGCCTATGGCCCCTCACTCGTTTTCGAATAGCTTTCAACGGGCGCGCGACAAACGCCTCCCGACGAGCCTCAAGAAGAAACCGACAGCAGCCATGCGCCGAGCGCACCGCCCACGATCCAAAACGGTATCGACACGAGGTGAAAGGCCATCCAGATCCCACGTTTTTTTACGAGACGCACGGCAATCAGGTTTGCGAGCGACCCTATGGCGATGCCGAAGCCGCCGATGCTGACACCGAACGCGAGGGCACGCCAATCTCGGGTGAACTCAGCGAGCATGATCGCTGCGGGCACATTGCTGATGCCTTGCGAGAGCACCCCCGCTGCCACGTACGCACGCAGCGGCGTGGAAAGGTCCAGCGCTGCTATCGCCTCGCGAATCGCCGGCAGTGCGGCAACGCTGCGCAGGACGATGAACATCAGCGCGAAAATGAGAAGCAGCGCCCAGTCAATTCTGAGCACGGCATCACGTCGCCAGATGAGAAAACCGAATCCAATGGCAGCGAGCCCGATGCCGGGATGGTGCGCGTCCGCAAGCAGCACAAAGGCCACGAAAAGAATTGCCGCAGCCACAGCAAAAGGCCGGTCAACGGGCTGACTCACCGCATCGCGCGACAGATCGAGCGGCTTGGGCGCGAACGCGCAGGCCGCGAGTCCGTACAGCATCGCCATCAGCACCGCGCAAAGCGGAAAGAGCGCGATGACGAAGCGGCCAAACGACACTCCGCTCGTTTGCCATAAGAACAGGTTCTGGGGATTGCCCAGCGGCGTCAGCACGGATCCCGCATTGACCGCAAGGGCCAGGAAGATTGCAAGCCGCTTGACCGGCAACGGGGTGAGCTTGTCGAGCGACAAGACGAGAGGCACCACAACAAAAAGCGCGACGTCGTTCGTCACGATCATCGAAAGTGCAGCCGCGAGACCGATCAACAACATCGCGAGTGTGCGCTCTGAACGTACGCGGTGCACCACCCGATGCGACAGCCACATCAGAACGCCTGAGAGCTCGACCGCTTTCGTCAAGATCAACAGACCGGCAAGCGTCATGACAGTCGGCCAATCGACAAGACGCGGCAAATCGGTCCACGCGCGAGGATGCCGCCATTGAGTGGCGATAAGTGCAACCACAAGAGCCGAAAGCACCGGCTCGCCGCCGAGAAGCGAGATGCATCGGCGCAACAAGCTGCGGCCCGCCTTTTCAGCGGCGGTCATAAACGGGCTGGGGTTGACCGAATAAAGAACCGGATCCGGCGAGCCTCACACGGATCCGCTTCGCAAGCGCGCGAGGATGCCGTCGAGCGCATCGAGGTCGCCAAAGTCGATCTGCAGCTGCCCTCGCCCGCGCCGCCCCATCTTGATCTTGACCGCAGCCGCAAGCAAATCGGACAGCTCCTCTTCAAGCCGCCGAGTATCCTGCCCCCCATCGTCACCATTGGCGCGCGCTTTGGCCGTTGGCGTGGCCTTCGTCGTCGCGACAACAAGACGTTCGGTCTCACGCACCGACATGCGCTTGTTCACGACCTGATTGGCAAGCGTGATCTGCGTCGCGGCGTCCACTGCGAGCAAGGCACGTGCGTGCCCCATGTCGAGATCGCCCGCAAGCAGCATGGTCTGCACCGGTGCGGCAAGGTTGAGCAACCGCAGCAGATTGGACACGGCGCTGCGCGAACGGCCGACGGATTCGGCGGCCTGCTCATGAGTAAAGTTGAACTCATCGAGCAGCCGTTGAATGCCCTGTGCCTCTTCCAGCGGATTCAGATCCTCGCGTTGGATGTTCTCGATCAGCGCCATGGCGGCGGCCGCCTGATCGGGCACATTCTTGACGAGCACAGGCACTTCCCCGAGCCCGGCTAGGTGCGCGGCCCTAAAGCGCCGCTCGCCTGCGATGATTTCGTACTTCTCCGCGGAAACAGGTCGAACCAGAATCGGTTGCATCAAACCCTGTGCGCGAATGCTGGCGGCCAGTTCTTGCAAGCTGCCCTCGTCCATGCGCGTGCGCGGCTGATACTTGCCCGCCTGCAATTTGCCGAGCGGCAAAACGCTTGGGTCGCCGTTGCTCTTCACCGCAGCTGTGATGTCAGCGCTTCCACCCAGCAGCGCCTCCAGACCCCGTCCCAATCCTTTTTTCTTCGCTACCGCACTCATTTCGCTTCCTCGGTCCGCGTGGATGACATGCCTCGGGTCAGAGCGCGCGCACGCGCTCGATCATTTCCGCACCGAACTGAACGTAAGCCTGCGCGCCGCGCGACGACCGATCGAACACGACACCCGGCAAGCCATAGCTGGGTGCCTCTGCAAGCCTCACATTGCGCGGGATCACGGCATCGAACACCTTGTCGCCGAAATGCTCCTTCAGTTGTTCGGACACCTGCTGCTGCAACGTGATCCGCGGGTCGAACATGACCCGCAACAGGCCGATCACCTGCAGATCACGATTCAGGTTCGCATGCACCTGCTTGATCGTGTTGACGAGATCCGATAGCCCTTCGAGCGCGAAGTACTCGCACTGCATCGGAATCACGACCCCATGCGCGGCACAGAGCCCGTTCAGCGTCAAAAGTGAAAGCGCAGGCGGGCAGTCGATCAACACGAAATCGTATTCATGCCCGACATGAGCCAGCGCATCCTTGAGCTGTCGCTCCCGGTTCTCTACATCGACGAGTTCGACCTCGGCCCCGGCGAGTTCCCGGTTCGCCGCCAATACGTCATAGCCGACGACCTCCGGTTTCACACGCGCTTCGGCAACGGACACCCCGTCGACGAGCACTTCGTAGACGGTGTTCTCGCATTCCGCTTTATTGACGCCGCTGCCCATCGTCGCATTGCCCTGCGGATCGAGATCGATGAGCAATACGCGCTGCCCCTGCGAAGCGAGACTCGCGGCGAGGTTGACTGTTGTCGTCGTCTTGCCGACGCCGCCTTTCTGATTCGCGACGCAGAAGATTTTTGCCATCGTTTGCTCGATCCTGAGGGTATGTCTGAATAATGTCTGTTACACATGGAACGCGGGTACATTACCGCGTTCCATGAGAGTCCTGCGATGTTCTTGCTATGTCACATCGCTGGGCGCGTCGCCGTTAAGCCTGACTTCGACCAAGTGCCGCTCGGCATCGAGCAAAG
The DNA here is from genome assembly GCF_035492435.1 of Trinickia sp. Classification (GTDB taxonomy): domain Bacteria; phylum Pseudomonadota; class Gammaproteobacteria; order Burkholderiales; family Burkholderiaceae; genus Trinickia. Next base: position 3,034 of record NZ_DATJJF010000161.1, on the reverse strand, counting down.
GCACCGTCAGCTGGATGACCTGTGCAACGCGTGCATTCGACGGCAACCGGGCTGTCTCGGCGTCGGGCCTCACACCCTTCATTGCCCAGATTGCGCCACGGTCACTGACCAAATGCCGCGAGAGTGTAACGAAATCGGAGAGCTCTGCGAATGCGCGAGACACGATAACGTCAAATTTTTCCTGTACTTCAATGCCCGGCCGCAGCGTTTCCACCCGCCCTGTCACCACGGACAGATTGGCGAGCTTCAATTCCGCCCTGACCTGCGCCTGAAATGCCGTCTTTTTCTGCACGATATCGTTGAGCGTCACTGCCGTCTCGGGCGAGACGACAGCGAGCACGACACCGGGCAAGCCCCCGCCCGAGCCGACGTCGAGAATCGACGTGCACTCCCGAGCAGCGACATGCGGCACGATCGAAAGCGAATCGAGTATGTGCTGAATCAGCATCTGGCGCGGATCGCGGATCGCCGTCAGGTTGTAGACGGAATTCCACTTCGCGAGCAACGCCACATAGTCGAGCAGCTGGCCGCACTGCTTATCAGACAAAACAACGCCGAGTTCAGCCGCTCCCGAGCGCAACAGCTCATCAAGCGTGTCTCGGTCGAACGTTTGTCGCATCTGGGTGCGCGGCGCCGTCATTGCGCAGCCAGAGCGGCATCCGGGCCGCCATCGTCGTTCGTTGCAGACGCCGTGCGCCGGCCGAGTCCCTTCTTCAAGTGGACCATGAGCAGCGAGATGGTGGCAGGCGTGATCCCTGAGATCCGCGAGGCCTGACCGATCGTTTCGGGGCGAAACTGATTGAGCTTTTGTCCCGCTTCGAACGAAAGCCCCCGCACCGTCGCGTAATCAATTCCCTCGGGCAAACGCGTGTTCTCGTTCGCCTCGTTACGCTCGATCTCACCGGCCTGACGCTCGATGTAACCCTGATACTTGATGCCGATTTCGATCTGTTCTTTGATCTGAGCAAGCAACACGGGATCTTCGGCGAGCGGCTCCGTGGGGCCGCATGTACCTTCGCGCAATCCGCAAATGCCGTCATAGGTCACACCCGGCCGGCGAAGCAGTTCTGCCAGGCTGTACTCATGATCGATGGGCTTGCCGAGCAACGCTGTCGCCTCCTCCGCTTGCAACGTCTTAGGATTCACCCAAGTCATCCGCAGTCGCTCTGTTTCACGTGAAACAGCATCGCGCTTACGACTGAATGCATCCCACCGGGCATCGTCGACGACACCAAGCTGCCGCCCCACTTCGGTCAGACGCATATCGGCATTGTCTTCGCGGAGGCTGAGACGGTATTCGGCCCGGCTCGTGAACATTCGATACGGCTCTGACACGCCGCGCGTCACTAGATCGTCGACGAGCACGCCGAGGTAGGCCTGATCCCGCCTCGGGCACCACGGCTCTTTGCCCAGTACATGACAACCGGCGTTGATGCCGGCCAACAGTCCTTGCGCCGCCGCTTCTTCATACCCGGTAGTGCCATTGATCTGGCCCGCGAAAAAGAGACCGTGAATCGCCTTCGTCTCAAGCGATGCCTTCAATCCTCGTGGATCGAAGTAGTCGTACTCGATCGCGTAACCGGGACGCAAGATGTGGGCATTCTCGAGTCCGCGCATCGAGTGCACGAGCTCAAGCTGAACGTCGAACGGAAGGCTGGTTGAGATACCGTTGGGGTAATACTCGTTCGTTGTCAGACCTTCTGGTTCAAGAAAAATCTGATGCGACGTCTTGGACGCGAATCGATGAATCTTGTCCTCAATCGACGGACAGTAACGCGGCCCCACCCCCTCGATGACGCCTGTGTACATGGGCGACCTGTCGAGGCCGCCGCGAATGATGTCGTGCGTGCGCTCGTTGGTATGGGTCACCCAACATGGCACTTGCTGCGGATGCTGCTCGACGCGACCGAGAAAGGAGAACACAGGGATCGGATCGAGATCGCCCGGCTGCTCCTCCAACTGCGAAAAATCGATCGTGCGGCCGTCGATGCGCGGCGGCGTCCCCGTTTTGAGCCGCCCTTGCGGAAGTCGCAGCTCCTTGAGCCTCGCGGACAGTGTGACCGCAGCCGGATCGCCAGCGCGGCCACCGGTGTAGTTGTTCAGGCCCACGTGAATCTTTCCGTCGAGGAACGTACCCGCAGTCAACACCACCGCACGCGAGCGGAAGCGAATGCCGACCTGAGTCACCGCACCGACGACACGGTCACCCTCGACCATCAAATCTTCGACGGCCTGTTGAAAGAGCCAAAGATTTTCCTGGTTTTCGAGGCGACGCCGAATGGCCTGCTTGTAGAGCAGCCGATCGGCCTGCGCCCGAGTCGCACGCACTGCCGGCCCTTTCGACGAATTCAGAATACGAAACTGAATACCGCCCTCATCCGTCGCGGCAGCCATGGCGCCACCCAGTGCATCGACTTCCTTGACCAAATGACCCTTGCCGATACCGCCAATCGACGGGTTGCAACTCATTTGGCCCAGCGTTTCGATGTTATGCGTCAGCAGCAGCGTTTTCGCGCCCATTCGGGCAGACGCCAAAGCCGCTTCGGTGCCGGCGTGGCCGCCACCAACCACGATGACGTCGAATTCAGTGGGATAAAGCATGGGGGATTCCGCGCACAGCACATGTGCGCAGACCTTTTCGAGAAGTGGATGCGCGAAATTATAGCGGCTTCACCTGCATCTCGACCCTACCCGCTGTGGAATAAACAGCGTGTTTCACGTGAAACATGCTGCTCCATCTCCTGCACACTGACTTCATGCCCGCCGGGAAATAGGTTTGACCAATGGAAGAGACTCGCCGCCGCACCGGCTGGACGCGAATATTGAGAACCGACTTCGATGGCCTAGTCCATCGGGTTACGCCGTTTGCGAGCACGTTCTGCCCGCCCTACATCGGTGATTCGATTTCGCTGATTGAGGACATCGAATTCCACCGGCTCCGGCCTTGCACGTTAGCCTAACCTGCCTGTAGTTTCGTTCCACGCGCAGCATTGCGACGTTGCCAGCGCAATGCCGGGATAGCCGAAATTCGCGC
>NZ_DATJJF010000160.1:0-5540 GCF_035492435.1 Trinickia sp. | reverse complement strand
GCAATCGAGCGATCCGATCAAGGTGATCACGGTGCGCGCGACGGGCTTTGACGCCGTGGCGGCCGAGGGGGGCAACGCGCCGATCGAGCCGATCGAGGCGGCGTCCGATCGCGGCATCTCGCAATTCGTGAGCCGCGAGGTGACGAAGCTGGACCGGCCGGAATTGACGAGCGCGAACATCGTCGTATCGGGCGGACGCGGGCTCGGCAGCGGCGAGCAGTACCAGAGCGTGCTCGCGCCGCTCGCGGACAAGCTCGGCGCGGCGCTCGGCGCCTCGCGTGCGGCGGTGGATGCAGGCTATGTGCCGAACGATTATCAAGTTGGCCAGACGGGCAAGATCGTCGCACCGCAGCTGTATGTGGCGGTCGGCATCTCGGGCGCGATTCAGCATCTGGCCGGCATGAAGGATTCGAAGGTCATCGTCGCGATCAACAAAGATCCCGAAGCACCGATCTTCAGCGTGGCCGACTATGGCCTCGTGGGGGATTTGTTCGCGATCGTGCCTGAGCTCGTCGCGGCGCTCGGCTAAGGACGGCTGAGCAAAAGCGCCGGTTCGCAAGGCGCCTGACGGCAAACACAAGGGGCGCGACGCGCCCCTTTTTTTATCCTCGAGGAGACAACGATGAGCTACAACGCGCCCATCAAGGACATGCTGTTCGTGATGCGAGAGTTGGCGGGTCTTGATGCAGTGGCTGCCTTGCCCGGCTTCGAGGAGGCAACGTCAGAAACCGTGCAGGCCGTGCTCGGTGAGTCCGCCAAGCTTTGCGAGCAGGTGCTGGCCCCACTCAACATCGAGGGCGATCGTCATCCTAGCGTCTGGAAAGACGGCGCCGTCACCGCCACGCCGGGGTTCAGGGAGGCCTTTCACCAGTTTGTCGAGGGCGGCTGGCAGGGCGTGCAGCATCCGTTCGAATACGAGGGCCAGGGGCTCCCCAAGCTCTTGGCGACGCCGTGCATGGAAATGCTCAACGCGGCCAATCTTTCGTTCGCGTTGTGTCCGCTGCTCACCGATGGTGCGATCGAGGCCCTGCTCACTGCCGGCAGCGACGCGCAGAAGCAACGCTACGTGCCCAAGCTGATTTCAGGCGAGTGGACGGGCACCATGAATCTGACGGAACCGCAGGCCGGCTCCGATCTCGCGCTCGTGCGCACGCGCGCTGAGCCGCAAGGCGACGGCACGTATCGCCTTTTTGGCACGAAGATCTTCATCACTTGGGGTGAGCACGACATGGCCGACAACATCGTCCATCTTGTGCTCGCGCGCACGCCCGATGCGCCCGAAGGCGTCAAAGGCATTTCGCTTTTCATCGTGCCGAAGTTTCGGGTCAACGACGACGGTTCGCTTGGTGAGCGTAACGATGTGCATTGCGTGGCCATCGAACACAAGCTCGGCATCAAGGCGAGCCCGACGGCGGTACTCCAGTTTGGAGATCATGGCGGCGCGATTGGCTACCTCATCGGCGAGGAGAACCGGGGGCTGGAGTACATGTTCATCATGATGAACGCTGCGCGATTCGCCGTCGGCTTGCAAGGTGTCGCCGTTGCTGAGCGCGCCTACCAGAAGGCCGTTGCCTACGCCAGAGAACGTGTGCAGAGCCGGCCTGTCGACGGTTCGGCCGCGGGCGCCGTGGCGATCATCCAACATCCCGACGTACGCCGCATGCTGGCGACGATGCGCGCGCTCACTGAAGGCGCACGGGCGCTTGCTTATGTTGCAGCCGCCGAGAGCGACTTTGCGCATCGGCATCCGGACGCGGATGTTCGCGCCGAGCACCAGGCCATCTATGAGTACCTCGTGCCGATCGTGAAGGGCTGGAGTACTGAGTTGTCGGTCGACGTGGCGAGCCTTGGCGTACAGGTGCACGGCGGCATGGGCTTCATCGAGGAGACGGGCGCAGCCCAGTACTATCGCGACGCACGCATCTTGTCGATCTATGAAGGCACGACGGCCATTCAGGCGAACGACCTCGTTGGTCGGAAGACGTTGCGCGACGGTGGAGCGGTGGCCAAGCGCCTGCTCGCGCGTGTCGACGAAACGGTGGAGGCTCTCGCGGCGTGCGACGGGGCGGCATTTGCTTCGATGCGCGAACGGCTGACGGTCGGCACACGGTCGCTCGCGACTGTCGTCGATTTCGTGCTGGCCAACGCGAAGCGCGACCCCAACGCTATCTTCGCTGGCAGCGTGCCGTACCTGAAGCTTGCGGGAATCGTGCTTTGCGGCTGGCAGATGGCGCGCGCCATGCTCGCGGTGGCGCATGGGGACGTGCGCGATTCGTCGTTTTGCGAGGCTAAGATTGCGACGGCGCGTTTTTATGCCGAGCATGTGTTGCCGCAAGCCTCAGCGCTCGAGGTCGCGATTCTTAGCGCTAGAGGAGACGAGGGCGTGCTTGCGTTATCGGAAGATCAGTTTTGACTCGCTTCACGTGTGTGCGGTGGAGTAGTTAGCGCTTGACGTCTGCGCTAGCAAGGCATTGTGTTGGAGCAGCGATGAAGCCCCCGCGCTGCTCGAACTCTGCTGTTGCTGTCGTTTGAAGTGACCGGGCTGTCTGGCCGCCATTGTTAAGAGAATCGAGCGACGTTTGTGCCCGCAGAATGCTCCCGCCATGTCAAAAGCAAACATTCATGCGAAACGCCGTGCTTGTCCGTGAATTGGGCTCGTCCACGTAGGTCGTGGCGCGATGGCTCTGGTTCGTGCGTAAGAGTCGTCTAATCAGCCCGAACCAGCCATTCACGAACGTCCGCAGCAGACGTTCCCAAGCGGAAAAATTTCGGCGAGTCGAGAATCTATGTAAGCTCGCGTGCATCTCACATCGACAGTCGCTTAAGGGGCTCATCAACATGGGGATGGATGCAAAAGCAGAGGTGCTACGCCTCGATAATGCCTGGAACGAAGCGTATCGACGCCATACTCGTAAGGAATTAGAGAGCGTCCTTGCAGATGATTTTCTTGCGCTGACTCCCTCGGGTGACTCAATTACCAAGGCGCTGCTCGTGGTCAATCCGTCAGAGACTGCCAGCTCGGTGGTATTCAGCGAGCAGGCCGCGCACGTCTTCGGGGATACCGCTGTAACCTGCGGACGGCTTCAACTGGAGTTGGAAGATCGGCGCATTGATCAACGGTTCCTCCGCGTGTTTGCCTGTCGGAATGGGTTGTGGCGGGCGGTTAGCGTCGCCGTTACGCCAATACCAGACGAGTGACAGCAAAGAGTGGTCGCTCACGCCGCCGTCGCTTACCTGCCCCCTTAGCTGATCCGTTTTCCTAACGCATCGATGACCGGCGATTATCACCGGTTCGAGCCACGTGGTCGACCGGCCGCTCTTGGCCGTTCTGCGCCCGACGACCGAACGCGATGATCAAATGGCATAAAACGACCCAACTCAGCCGTTCAATCCAGCGCAGCCTCGACGGCCGCTATCAGCGGTACAGCGGCCATCCGCCAAGGCAAGTCGAACAACGGGCAATCGAAAGCGGGCGATCGCCGTCCCACCGGCGAGTTGGCCCATCAAGCACTTCCAGGTCGACAAGCCTGTTCTACACAGTGTCATTGCGCACCGATTTTCGCAAACTCGGTTGAACGGGACGCGCTGCGTTATTCCCCCTGATTCTTATCAGATCGTCCGGCACGCTGGGTAGCCGTCTGCCGGCTTGACTTCGGCAAATGATCGTTGGCACCTGTTCGACCCAAGCGCGGGTCAAGCGTGCAGAACCAGCTTCTGCACGCGCCAGTTCAGCAATTCGGCGACGAACAGCACGTTCTCCGATGGGCACGCCATCTGATGAATCCAGCCGAATTGCTTCGGCTGCTTGCCTGATTTGCCGAGCACGCCGAGCACCTTGCCGTCGAGCGTCATCTTGTAGATACGGCCTGGAAAAGCGTCGGCGCTATAGAGCACCTGATTCGGTCCGGGCGAGATGCAGATGGCCCACGGCGAACCTGGCGCAAACGTGCCGGCCGCGATCGCCGCTTCATCTGGCATGTTGCCGATCGCCGGACGTGCATCCGGCGGCACCGGGACATCGATCGTGAATTGCCGCTGGAAATTGCCTTCGGTGTCGAACACCTGAATGCGCCGGTTGCTGCGGTCCGCGACATAGATGTTGTCGTGCGCGTCGAGTGCGATGCTATGCGGCGTATGAAACTGCCCCGGCCCAGTGCCGCGGTCGCCCCAGGACTTGATCCAGTTCCCGTCGCGATCGACTTTGGCGACGCGCGAGTTGATATAGCCGTCGCTAATGTACGTGTTGCCCGCGACGTCCCATGCGACGTCAGTCACCTGGCGGAAGCGGCCAGGCTCGGCGGGCAGCGGCGGGTTAGGGTGCTTTAGCGGGCCGGTGTCCTCGTCGGCGGCTTCCTGCTTGCGTCCGAACACCATGGCGACGCGGCCATCCGGCGTGAACTTGATCACCATGTCGGAGCCTTTGTCCGTCACCCAGATGTTGTCCTGCCGGTCTATCTTGACCGTATGCGCGAACGACCATGCATACAGGTTGTGTCCTATCTCGCGAATGAACTGTCCGTCGGGTGCGAACTCCAGAAGTTGCGTCGCAGCCGCGCCATAGGCTGGCCCATTCGTGTTGCCGCGCGACAGCACGAAGATGTGCCCATGCGAGTTGAGCGCGACACCGGAGCATTCGCCGAAATACGTGTCTTTAGGCAAATGAACGGGATTGGCAATCGAGTCGTAAGCAATCGACGGCACCGGTTGTGCGTCCGCGAAAGCCGGCGGCATCACGAGTCCGGCAGCGGTGCCGGCGACAAGGCTCATGAAAGTACGGCGACTCATTGCCCGATGCTCGGCATTGCCACAGCACAGGCAAAACGACCCATATTGCTCGCTCATCCGATGTCTCCTGTGTGGTGTGTCACGTACTAGCGTACTAGCGTACTCAACGTACTGAACGTGCAGAGGCTATCGTAATGCGCAAAACGCTTAATAGCTAAGTCGCCTTTCGGATCGCCGGCCGCCTGAGCGTTAAAGCTTGAGCGGTGACACCCGCACGCTGCCAAAAGGCAGCTTCCCGATGTGCCCCGGACATCTGAGTGTCAGCTTTTGCGCAGAGCCTGGCGGCCGGAGTTGGCCGGTCGCTGTCCGATGCGGTCGGCAGAAACCGACCCGTTTCTGCCGTTCGCTAAAGACATCGCGAATGTCGCAATACTGACCGAAAGGCGACGCACGTCGCCGAGGCCGGGCCGGCGCTTTGGGGAAGGGCAAAGGATCCTTAGACTAACCGCCAAGATAGCCTCGTCCCCGTCCGTACCGGCACCCGCTCTCAACGGGGTTCAGGCGAAGCCGATTGTCAGTGCGATGAAACAAAACCGGAGGTGTTTGCTGGGGGGGAGAGCGCAAAAGAAGCTCGCATATCTCGAGCCTCGTCTACTGGCGAGCGACCAAAGAATCTCTTGAACTCACGACTGAACTGCGACGGGCTCTCATAACCGACCCGCGCCGACGCAGACGCAGCAGTCAAGCCGTCACGGATCATCATCAGGCGTGCCTGATGAAGGCGCGTCGACTTGATGTACTGGATCGGAGAAGTC
>NZ_DATJJF010000159.1:0-20164 GCF_035492435.1 Trinickia sp. | reverse complement strand
TGCAGGTACGCCGAACCAGGTTGCAGGTACGCCGAACCAGGATGCAGGTATGCCGCGCCAGGATGTAGGTATGCCGCGCCAGGTTGCAGGTACGCCGAACCAGGGTGCAGGTATGCCGCGCCAGGTTGCAGGTATGCCGAGCCAGGATGCAGGTATGCCGCGCCAGGGTGCAGGTACGCCGAACCAGGTTGCAGGTACGCCGCGCCAGGTTGCAGGTACGCCGAGCCATTCACCATAATCGTCTCCGTTTAACGATAGTCTCAATTGCGCGATTTCCGTCGCGACGATAAGGAGCCGATGACAGTGCCACGGTCGACATCGAAGCGATTAACCCCGCGCAGAAAAGAATAGCCATGCGCAACGCCAACCATGCTGGCAAACCTAATAGGCGACAAGACAGCAGAGTCGATTTAAATTGCGGTGATTTGGAGAGCAGACCATCGAAAATGCCCTAGGCAAAACTCGATTCGTCCTGCTGATACCACGATGTGGATCTCGCGGGGGCATTGTTGACTTGCCGCGGAGCCCGCAACGAAACGCGTGATCCGAAACTTGATCGGGAAACTCGGATAATGAAGCTTTCAAGCTCGGCGTTTTCCGAACACCGCACTCGATGAAGGTGCGCCCGGCGCGAAGCCGGGCATGATGATTGTCTGATTCATTTACGGCAGACGTTCTGTTCTACGCCTGCCGTACCCCATCTCACCCCAGCCACCGCCGCGCGTTGCGGAACACGCGCATCCACGGGCTCTCCTCGCCCCAGCCTTCCGGATGCCAGCTCATCTGCACCGTCCGGTGTACACGTTCCATGTGCGGCATCAGCACCGTGAATCGGCCATCAGGCGTCGTCACCGACGTAATGCCTGACGGCGACCCATTCGGATTGAACGGATAACGCTCCGTTGAATCGCCTCGGTGATCGACGAAGCGCATCGCGACATTCACGCTTGAGACGTCGCCCTGCTGCGAGAAATCGGCGAAACCTTCCCCGTGCGCGACGGCAACCGGAATTTGAGAGCCTTCCATGCCAGCAAAGAAAATCGATGGCGACGACTCCACCCGTACCAGCGAGAATCGCGCCTCGAACTGCTCGGACTTGTTTCGCGTGAACTTCGGCCACGCCTGAGCGCCCGGAATGATCGACGCAATACTGCTCAGCATCTGACAACCGTTGCAAATGCCGAGCGCGAACGTGTCCGGCCGGTCGAAGAACGTCGCGAACATGTCGGCCAGCATCGGGTTGAAGCGAATCGTTTTCGCCCATCCCTCGCCCGCTCCCAGCACATCGCCGTACGAGAAGCCCCCGCACGCCACAGCACCGGCGAAGTCGGCCAGCGTCACGCGGCCAGACAGCAAATCGCTCATATGCACATCGTGCGCATCGAACCCGGCACGATCGAAGGCGTAAGCCGTTTCCAAGTGCGAGTTCACCCCTTGCTCGCGAAGAATCGCAACGCGCGGGCGTGAGCCTGTCGAAATAAAGGGCGCCGCAACGTCCTCAGTCGGATCGAACGTCAGGTGGGGCGACATGCCCGGGTCAGTTGCATCAAGCAGTGCATCGTATTCCGCGTCCGCGCATGCCGGGTTGTCGCGCAAGCGCGCGATGCGCCAGCTGACCTCGTTCCACGCGCGCTGCAGCTCCGCACGCGGTGCACCGTAGATCTTCTTCGCGTCACGGTAGACTTCAATCACGTCACGCTCGTTGAGCGTGCCGACCACGTGCGAACAGGCGCCAAGGCCATGCTCGCGCAACACGCCGAGCACTTTGTCGCGCTCAGTCGCACGCACTTGTACGACAGCGCCCAGCTCTTCGGCGAAAAGCGCCCGAACTGTGAGATCCTCGCGGCGTCCGCTAGTCTGCTTCGCCCAGTCCTTTGCGTCGCCGTAATCGAACTCGTGCGCCGGGTCGAGCGTCAGCATGTCCACGTTGAGCGATACGCCCACGTGTCCTGCGAACGCCATTTCGCACACCGTCGCCCACAAGCCGCCGTCAGAACGGTCGTGATAGGCCAGCAGCAGCCCCGCCCCGTTCAGCGCCTGAATGGCCGCGAAAAAGCGCTTCAGGTCTTCAGCGTCGTCGACGTCGGGCACACTGTCGCCAACCTGCTGCGTCACCTGCGCCAGGATGCTGCCGCCGAGCCGGTGCTTGCCGCGCCCAAGATCAATGGCGATCAGTGCGGAGTCGCCCACCTCGTTCGCGCGGCGCAGTTGCGGCGTCAAATGGCCGCGCACATCGTCAACGGGCGCAAACGCAGAAATGATCAGCGAAACGGGGGCCGTCACTTCCTTGGCGACGCCGTTCTCGTCCCACTTCGTTTTCATCGACAGCGAATCTTTGCCAACCGGGATGCCGATGCCGAGCGCCGGGCACAGCTCCATGCCGATTGCTTTCACCGTATCGAACAGCGCCGCATCCTCGCCGGCACTGCCACACGCCGCCATCCAGTTGGCCGACAGCTTCAGTTTGTCCAGTGAGGCGATCGGTGCCGCCGCGATGTTCGTCACAGCCTCGCCAACGGCCATGCGGCCAGACGCGGGCGCGTCGATTACCGCGAGCGGCGTGCGCTCGCCCATCGTCATCGCTTCGCCACGAAAACCCGCATAGTCGACGGCTGTAATCGCGCAATCGGCCACCGGCACTTGCCACGGACCCACCATCTGGTCGCGCACGCTCGTTCCACCCACGCTGCGATCGCCAATGGTGATCAGAAACGACTTGCTCCCGACAGTCGGATGTTTGAGCACCGAGACGGCAAGCTCATCCAGAGACAGCGCCGTGACGTCGACTGGTGCACGCTCTGCGGCCACGTGCGTGACGTTGCGATGCATGCGCGGCGGCTTGCCAAGCAGCACATCCATCGGCATATCGACGGGGTAAGCCGCGGCGCCCTCCGCCTGTGCGTCGACGAGTTGCAGCTGCCTCGCCTCGGTCGCCACGCCAACGACGGCCAACGGGCAGCGCTCGCGCGCGCAAACCGCTTCGAACTTCGCCAAATCGGCCGGAGCAATGGCGAGCACATAACGCTCCTGCGCTTCATTCGACCAGATCTCGCGCGGCGACAAGCCGCTCTCCTCGAGCGCAACCTCGCGCAGCTCGAAGCGTGCTCCCTTGCCGGCGCCATCGACGAGTTCGGGGAAGGCGTTCGAGAGGCCGCCGGCGCCAACGTCGTGAATGCTCAAAATCGGATTGGCATCGCCGAGCTGCCAGCAGGCATTGATGACCTCCTGTGCACGCCGTTCGATCTCGGGATTGCCGCGCTGAACCGAGTCGAAATCGAGCTCGGCCGTGTTCGCGCCCGTTGCCATCGAGCTCGCCGCTCCGCCACCCATGCCAATGCGCATGCCGGGGCCGCCGATCTGAATCAGCAGCGTGCCGGCCGGCAAATCGTGCTTGTGCGTGTGCTCGGCCGAGATGTTGCCGATGCCACCCGCAATCATGATCGGCTTGTGATACCCGCGCACTTGACCGCCGACGTTCTGCTCATAGACGCGGAAGTAGCCGCCGAGGTTAGGCCGCCCGAACTCGTTGTTAAAGGCCGCGCCGCCCAAGGGGCCGTCGATCATGATCTGCAAGGGCGAAGCAATGCGGTCCGGCCGGCCGTAGGCGGTGTGCGCCTCTGCCGAATTGCGCGCGGCGAGCGGCACCGCGGCGTCGCGTGCGCTCTCCCAAGGTTCGGTCGCCCCCGGCAGCTCGAGGTTCGACACGGTGAAGCCCGTCAAACCGGCCTTCGGACGCGCTCCGCGGCCCGTTGCCCCTTCGTCGCGAATCTCCCCGCCCGCGCCCGTCGCAGCCCCCGCGAACGGCGAGATGGCCGTCGGGTGGTTGTGCGTTTCGACCTTCATCAGCGTGTGTGTGAGCTCGACATGGCGGCCGTAACGTTCGCTCGGCGCGTCTTTATCAGCGTTTGCTGCCGTCGGTCGCGGAAACCATCGCTCAGCCATCCCGCCCGTCATGATGGACGAGTTGTCGGAGTAGGCCACAATCGTGCCCTGTGGATTGACCTTCTCCGTGTTCCTGATCATCTGGAAGAGCGACATGTCCTGCGGCTCCCCATCGATCGTCCATTGCGCATTGAAGATCTTGTGGCGGCAGTGCTCGCTGTTCGCCTGCGCGAACATCATGAGCTCGACGTCGGTCGGATTGCGGCCAAGCTTGGTAAAGGCATCGACGAGGTAGTCGATCTCATCTTCAGCGAGCGCGAGGCCCAGTTCGACGTTCGCCTTTTCGAGCGCGCCGCGGCCCTGAGCCAGAATATCGACGGTCGAAAGCGGCTTGGCAGGCAGCTCGTCGAAGAGATGTACCGCGTCGTCGCGTGAGCCCACAACGCTCTCTGTCATGCGGTCATGCAGCGCGGCGGCAATGGCAGCGCGTGCGTCATCGCTCAAAGCTTTCTTGCCGCCAAGCAAGCCCTTTTTCAACGTCACCGTGTACTCGATACCGCGTTCGATTCGGCGCACCTGCGCGAGGCCGCAGTGACGGGCAATATCGGTCGCCTTGCTCGCCCAGGGCGATACGGTCCCGAAGCGCGGCAGAACCAGGAAGGTTTCGCTCGTCCCACGATCGTCAACGGCCGGAAAAGGCGCGCCGTAATGCATGAGCGCCTCGATGCGTGCGCTATCCTCGGCCGTGAGCGGCGAGAGCGCGTTGACGAAGTGCAGATACTGACCGCGTACGCCGACGATGTTCGGATCGATGCGGGTAAGCGTCTCTAGCAGGCGGGTTTGACGAAAATCGGACAGCGCCGTAGCACCGGGGAAACACGAGAAGTGGGCCATGGAAAGACGTGATCGTCGTTGAGTCGCGCAGGCGCATGCGGACGATGGGGCAGCAATCCGTCTTGAGCATGCAAACGACAATGAGGCGAAAGGAAGACCGCAATTATACCCGGAAGTCGCCCCCCAATAAGCCGTGTAGCGTCGGGGCCTCATCGGGGCTCCCATGCGGCCTTCCCTTGACTTGTCCATGCCGCTTCGAGCGACTGAGAGCGCCCTTTGCGCTCCTTTAATGCTCCTTTAGCGCGCGCAGGCGAGGCGCATCGAGGGATTTGACGCTATGATGCGCGGTTTTCTTGATCGGCGCCTTGCACGAACGTTCATCGTCATGCATGGCGCGGCGCCGGCCGTCACATGAAGCCGCAGCTGGGCATCGCTGCAGCGGCGCGGTTCACCGTGGCAGGCTTGCAGCGCTCCCCAACCAATCGTAAATGGATGTCATCGTCATAGGCGGCGGGATTGCCGGAGTCGCCACCGCATACCAGTTGCACGCGGCCGGCCATCGCGTCTGCGTCGTCGAGCGCCACGCGACAGTCGCCCAGGGCGCCACCTACGGTCATGGCGGCACGCTCCTGCCCACGCCACTCGACGTCTGGTTCGGTCCCACCCACGTGAAGTCGGGGCGTGCGCCCCGCGGCGGCCTGATTTACAAGCCAGGGTTCAACTCGGCAACGCGCCGCTTCATGCAGCGTCTCACTCGGCTTCAGGAGCACGAGGCGTTTTGCGAACAGTACCGTCGTTTGAAACCGCTCGTCGATGTGGCGCGCGAGACGCTAGCCGCGATCGAAACGCGCTTTAACTTCGAGTTCGAACAAAGGAACGGGCTGTTGCATGTCGTGCGCCATGCGCGCGATTGGGAACTGACGCAGAGTGCGCTCGAGTTGCTGCGCGAACTCGAAGTTCCGCATCACGTCCTCAGCGCCAGCGAATGCAGTGAAATCGAGCACTCGGTGCCGACCGAACCTGCTTTCGCCGGCGGTGTCCTGTTCGAGCAAGAACGTATTGGCAACTGCCCGCTGTTTACGAAGCTCCTTAAGCAGGTGCTGGAAGATCGTGGCGGCGCGCAGTTCATGCTCGGTCGCACCGTGGCGGGCCTTCGCCTCGACGATCGGCGCGCCGCCGTCGAACTGGTCCCCGCTCGTGGCTCGCAAGCGGGTGAACGCGAGGTCGAGGTGGTTTCGGCCGACGCGATCGTCGTTGCGGCGGGCGCAGGCAGTCTCGCGTTGCTTGAGCGAGCGGGCTTGCGCTTGCCGTTGCATCCGGCCCGCTTCTTCTCGCTGACGGCACCTCTTGCCTACGAGGAGTGCGCGCCGCATTTGAGCGTGGTCGACACGGTGCGGCGCATTACGATGACGCGCACGAACCAGCGCGTGCGCGTAGCGAATGCGGCCCTGTTGCAGCCCGAGCGAGAGGTCATGAAGGCGCCTGCCGAATCGTTGGCGAAAGCGGCCACGGCGATGCTCGCGCAAGCCACGCATGATTGGATCCCGGGCGCCGCCCGGATTTCCGCGGCGCACGCCTGGGACGGCGCGAAGCTGTTGTCGCCGGACGGGCTGCCGGTCGTCGGTCAAGCGCTCCATCCGCGGCTTTTCGTCAACGTGGGGCATGGCCCCGCCGGTTGGGGGCTGGCGTGCGGCTCTGCTAAAGTGATTGCTGACCTCATGAGCGGCCTCGAACCCAGCGTGCCGCCCGATACGCTCGCGGCCCTGAGGGCCGACCGTTTCGTCAGCCAACGTCCATGACCGAATCCGGCGAAAGCCCCGTCGTTGTCAATCCGCACGAGCGGCCAGCGCCGCTTTACACCGTCTCGCAGCTGCGAGCGCTTGAAGTGTGCGCAGCCCGTCAACTGCCGGCCCATACGCTGATGGCGCGGGCCGGGGCGGCGGCCGCGCGCTATCTGCTGGAGATTGCCGCGCACGACGGCTCGCTTGCGGCCGGACGGACGGTCTGGCTTGCAGCCGGCCCCGGCAATAACGGCGGCGACGCGCTCGTGTGTGCGGCCGAGCTGCGACGCTCGGGTATCACCGTCGAGGTCTGCATGCCTCGTGAGGTGGCGCCCGATGACGCTCGCTGGGCGCTTGCCGAGGCCCGCACCGCGGGTGTGCCCATCTCTCAGGGTCCGCCCGCCTCCCTCGACGATCACGGCTGGCTTGTCGATGGCCTGTTCGGCATCGGACTGGCGCGGCCGGTCGAGGGCGTCTTCGCGGAACTCGCGCAACGGATCACGGCGCGCGCGCGTGCCACAGGACGCGTGCTGGCACTCGATGTGCCAAGCGGGCTCGACAGCGACACCGGCAATGTCGTCGGTGGAGGAGCCGCCGTTTTCGCGTCGCATACCCTCACCTTTATTGGCGCCAAGCCCGGGCTCTATATGACGCACGGCCGCGATCTGGCGGGGACGATCGCGATCGCACCACTTGGGATCGACGAGATCGATGCGCCCGCCGCCGCGCTGTTAAATGCGCCGGCACTGTTCGCAGCCGGCTTTCCACCGCGTGCGTTCGCCTCGCACAAAGGCACGTTTGGCAGCCTCGCCGTCGTCGGCGGCGACACCGGCATGTGCGGCGCGCCGATTCTCGCTGCGCGGGCCGCGCTTTACGCGGGTGCCGGCAAGGTTCATGTCGCGTTCGTCGGCTCGGGAGCCCCGCCCTACGACGCACTTCATCCCGAGCTGATGCTGCATCCGGCTGAGGCCATCGGTGGATTCGCCCTCGAAGCGATGGACGCACTGACACTCGGCTGCGGGATGGGGCAAGGCCCAGGTGCCGCCGACGTGTTGGCCAAGGCGCTCTCGCTCGATGTGCCGAAGTTGATCGACGCCGACGCGCTCAATCTGCTCGCGGACGACATCAAGCTGGCTGACGCGCTGGCCGCGCGCGGTGCGGCGAATGACGCCAGCGTGCTGACACCGCATCCGCTCGAAGCAGCCCGGCTTATGGGTTGCGACACGGCCAGTGTGCAGCGGGACCGGCTCGGCACAGCGCGCGCACTGGCGGACCGGTTCGGCGCGGTCGTCGTGCTAAAAGGTGCCGGTACGGTGATTGCGGCGCCCGATGGCCGCACTGCCATCAACCCAACCGGCAGCGCTGCGCTTGCGACAGGCGGCACGGGCGACGCCCTCGCGGGCATCATCGGCGCCCTCCTCGCCCAAAACCTGCCGCGCTACGAAGCAGCACTTGCGGGCGTCTATCTGCACGGCTTGGCCGCCGATGTGCTGGTGGCCAACGGCACCGGCCCCGCGGGCCTCACAGCTGGAGAGCTCGCGCCTGCGGTACGAGCGTCGCTCAATCGCCTGATTTACCCGCCGCGCCCGTAGCGACACCCGGCGTCAGCGCGACCAAACGGTTGGTTTCGACGTCGAAGCTGAGCCGCATCGTCTTCGGCACCGTGGGCTTGGCGACCATTGGCTCGTCCGCCTTGCGATCGAGGTAACGGACGACGACCTCATCGCCTTGAAATGCCATCGATTGCGGCTTGATACGGTCTCCCAGGAAGATGGAGGGCATTGTCCGACCGTCGCCGAACGTGGCGGCGGCATAGAAGAAGCTGCCGCTGCCGCCCGGCGAGTCCAGCAGGAACACCGCCGCGGCCCGCCTCACACCGAGCCGACCGAATGCGGGTTGCCCAACAATGCGCGTGACGTGCCGCGTGGCGGAGCCGGGCGCAGCCGCTACTGATCGTTTGCCGTGTACGAGTTGCACGTTTTCGTGCTCGATGAGGTAGCTTGCGTTTGCGTAGTCGAGCCTGCTAGCTGCCGGCTGTGTTCCTGCGAACGCACCGAGGCTTGCCAATCCAAAGCAGCTCGCTAAGGTGAAACGCTTGAAACGCGTGAAACTGGCGAATCCGGCAACACCTGTGAAATTTTTTCCCATCATGATGGCCTCCTCTTTCGCTCAGTTTAGTCTGAACGTACGCGGTCCGGTTCGCTCAGGGGTCGAAACGGACTGTGCAATTTGCTGCCCTCTCTTTTTACATGCCATTCGGCGCCAGTTGCTTGGCCAGTGGCGCTAAAGCACGCCGGGCGACATGCAACGTCGCTATACTGATCGACCGCGTGGCGGCCTTGCACGCTGGCGAGCCGAATCGGCTGCATGATCGGCAGCAATGCGAGCGAACTGGCAAGGCCCTGCGATTGGCTTCATCGAACGATGCAACCGCGTGGCGCGTTTTACGCTCAGTTTTTCGAACGATTGTTTCGTTAATCCGCAGCAAAGCATTGGTGAAAGACCGGCCACGGCCCCAGGCCGCCGCCATCAGTCATCTTCCAGCCCTTTCGTTAGACGGACATCCATGACGCCGAACCCGCTTTCTTCCTGGTCTGCGCTAAAAGCGCACTACGAAAAGATTCGCGACGCGCGGCTGCGCGACTGGTTTGCCGAAGATCGCGGCACGCCGTCGCGCGCCGAGCGCTTTACGTTCGAGGGCGGCGGGCTCGTCGCCGATTTCTCGAAAAACCGCATTACCGACGAGACGCTACGCCTACTTGTGGCGCTTGCGCGCGAGGCAGGCGTCGAAGCGCGCCGCGACGCGATGTTCGCCGGCCACATCGTCAACCCGACCGAAGGCCGGGCCGCGCTGCATACCGCGCTGCGTGCCACGCGCGACGACGCCCCCTATCATGCGGAGGTCATCGCCGAGCGCGCCAAGATGGCCGCCTTTGCTGATCGCGTGCGCAGTGGTGCCTGGACGGGCTACACCGGCAAGCGAATCCGCCACGTCGTCAACATCGGCATCGGCGGCTCTGACCTTGGGCCCAAGATGGTCGTCCACGCCCTTCACCACCTGGCCGACCCGGGCATTGCGACCTACTTCGTCTCGAACGTCGACGGCGCCGACCTTGCGCGCGTCATGGCCCGCATCGACCCGGAAGAAACGCTCGTCATTGTCGTCTCGAAAACGTTCACGACGCTCGAGACGATGACCAACGCCTGTTCGCTGCGCCAGTGGTTCTTGCAGAAAGGGTGTCCGGAAAGCGCGCTGGCCAAGCACTTTGTCGGCGTATCGGCGAACCCCACCGAGGTCATCCGGTTCGGTATTGCGAGCGACAACGTATTTCAAATGTGGGATTGGGTAGGCGGACGATACTCGTTGTGGTCAGCTGTCGGCCTCTCGATCATGATCGCCATCGGCCCCCTTGAATTCGATGCGCTGCTCGCGGGCGCCGCCGACATGGACGCGCACTTTCGCGAAGCGCCGCTCGATCGAAATCTGCCTGTGCTGATGGGTCTCATCGGTATCTGGTATCGCAATTTCTTCGGGTCGCAAAGCTACCTCGTCGCGCCCTATTCGGAAGCGCTGCATTTCCTGCCTGCTTACCTGCAGCAACTCGAGATGGAAAGCAATGGCAAATCGGCGCGTCTTGACGGCACCTTTGTCGATTACGGCACGTCGGCCGTGACGTGGGGCGAGCCCGGCACGAACGGCCAGCATGCGTTCTTCCAGATGCTGCACCAGGGTCCAACGATCGTACCGATCGACTTCATTGCCGTGCTGAGGCCCGAGCATCCGCTCAGGGGCCATCACGCCAAGCTGCTCGCGAACTGTTTTGCGCAAAGCGAAGCCTTGATGCTTGGCCGTACCGTCGAGGAAGCACGCCAAGTCGCTGGCCCCGACAAGCCTGAACTCGTGCCGCACCTCGTCTTCCCCGGCAATCGCCCGTCGACGACGCTTGTCATCGACGCGCTCACTGCGCGCTCGCTCGGCGCACTGATCGCGCTTTACGAGCACAAGGTTCTCGTTCAGGCCGCGGTCTGGAACATCAACCCGTTTGACCAATGGGGCGTCGAGCTCGGCAAGATCCTCGGCAAGGTTGTCGAAGCGGACCTCACTGCGCCGACCTTCGCCCCCGCCAAGCACGACTCGTCCACATCGGCGCTCATCGAGCGCGCGCGCAAAGCGGCGCAAGTTTGTTAGGCGCAACCGTGCCGCTCTCGGGGCCGAAGCGGTCGTGCGGACAGCGCCATCCGCCCTGGCACGAGCGCCAGGGCTCGATGGCTCCAGCTTCAGGCCACGCGGCCCGAGTCGAGCGTCACGACCTGCGCGCAGCGCCGTGCAAGCGCGATGTCGTGGGTGACGAGCACAAGCGTCGCGCCGTGCGACGCGTTCATACGAAACATGAGGTCGATAACGGCATGGCCCGTTGCGGCGTCGAGGCTGCCCGTCGGCTCGTCGGCGAAGAGAATGGCCGGCTCCGTCACAAAGGCGCGCGCGAGGGCGACGCGCTGCTGCTCTCCGCCTGAGAGCAGCTTCGGATAATGGCCCGTGCGCGCTCCGAGCCCCACTTGCTCAAGCAGCGCATGCGCTCGCCGCGAGGCGTCAAGCGGCGACATACCGCCTTGCAGCTCGAGCGGCAAGCGCACATTCTCGAGTGCGGTCAAATGCGGCATCAACTGGAACGACTGAAAAACGAAACCCACCGAACCGTTGCGCAGATTCGCGCGCTCGTCCTCCGATAGCAACGTCAGCTCGTGGCCGAACAGCCGAACAGAGCCCGACGTCGCGTTGTCCAACCCCGCGAGCAAGCTGAGCAGCGTCGACTTGCCCGAACCGGACGCCCCGACAATGGCCATGCTGCTCCCCGGCATGACGTCGAGATCGATTTCGTCGAGAATTGACAGTTCACCTGTCGCATCTTTGACCCTTTTGCACAACTTCCGCACTTCAATAATGGGCTCGATATTTTCTTGCATCAAGCATCGCTCGAGAGTGAATAAAGTGGCGGCCGGCCTGCGGGCCGGTGCGCTCGCGACGGCGCAGCTGATTCGGCGCGCCGCCTGCATATCGGTAGTGCGTACGGTGCTCGCGGCACTGTTCATTTCAGCGGTGGCGACATGGATTACGTCCCCGCCGGCCAACGCTGCCATTGCTGCTGAATCGGGCAAGCCGGTTATCGTAGTGCTCGGCGACAGCATCTCGGCGGAGTACGGCTTACCGCGTGATACGGGGTGGGTCGCGTTGCTGCGTCGTCGGCTTGCCGACAAGCGGATTGATTATAGCGTTGCGAACGCAAGCATCAGCGGCGACACGACAAGCGGCGGGCGAGCGCGCATGTCGGAGCTCATCACGCGGCTCAAGCCCTCGGTCGTCATCGTCGAGCTTGGCGCCAACGACGCCCTTCGTGGTGTGCCGCTTGCCACTACCGAGGACAACCTTCGCTCGATCGTCACGGAAGCGCAGCAGGCGCGGGCAAAAGTAGTGCTCGTAGGGATGTACGTCCCTGCCAATTACGGGCCGGCTTATACGCAGCGCTTTCACGCTATCTACGAAAACCTGTCGAAGGAATTTCGCGCCCGGCTCGTGCCTTTCCTACTCGCCGGCATCGAGAACAAACCGGAGATGTTCCAGGCCGACCAGATGCACCCAAATCAGCAGGCGCAGCCTATCTTGCTCGATAACGTCTGGCCGGTGCTCGAGCCATTGCTGGGGCAATCGTCGCATTAGGCTCGCCGACTACGAAACTCCCCCCGGATCACCCAACGATTACGGATATAAAAGACGACTAGTTAATGCGTGAGTGAGGACCGGCAACGACTTGCGCCCGAGCTACTCTTTGTAACTCTACTAATGGCCGCAGCCGCCGCTGCGGCCATTTTTTCTTCTGACACCCGGCTACGACAGTAGACACCGACCACCCATGCAGGCCCCGGAATTCGTGATCGGTGATCGCGAGGACTGTTTGCGCCGGGGCAAAAAGGTCCGAGGGGCAGCAAGCGAACCGTTGCCGTCATTCATGTCGCCGTTACTGTGCTACGGGAGCGACCGTTCTCGAAGCCGAACGACCACTCGCTCGTGCAGGCAAAACCTTTAGCGACTAGAGTTTCTTTGGCGGCAAGGGTGGCAGCGTCCTCTTCATCGTGACCGGCGGCCCCCTGCCTCCAGGCCTGCGCGAGTTATTTTCCCGGCAAGGCGAGGACTACAAACATCTGATTTGAACAACGTTTCCCCCCGGCGATGCCGCGATCGCGCATTCACCTCGATGAACGGAGACCGGCAATGAAAATCGTGATCGTTTTGACTTCGCACAACCTGCTCGGAGATACCGGCAAGCCGACCGGCTTCTGGCTCGAAGAGTTCACGGCCCCCTACTATGTGTTCAAAGATGCCGGGGCCGAGATTACCGTAGCGTCGCCCAAGGGTGGCCAGCCACCGATCGATCCCAAAAGCGACGACCCGAACAACCAGACCGACTCGATGGAGCGCTTCAAAGAAGACTCTGCCACCCAGAAGGTCCTGGCCAATACCGTCAAGCTCGCCGACGTCAAGGCGGACGACTACGATACGGTCTTCTATGCCGGTGGCCATGGCCCGATGTGGGATCTGACCAATGACAAGGACTCGATCGCCTTGGTCGAGGCTTTCTACAACGCCGGCAAGCCGGTCGCCGCCGTCTGTCATGGCCCTTGTGTTCTGCTAAAGGCTACCTACGAGGGAGAGCCTCTCGTCAAGGGAAAGCGCGTCACCTGCTTTACCAATGATGAGGAAGAAGCCGTAGGCCTGACCAAGGTCATGCCCTTCCTCGTCGAGGATGAGCTCAAGCGTCTCGGCGGTCGCTTTGAAAAGGTGGCCAATTGGGCCGTGCTCACCATTGTCGACGGGCGGTTGATCACCGGCCAGAACCCAGCCTCGTCTGGCCCGACCGCCAGGGAGCTGCTCAAGCTTCTGCAGGCCTAGTTCTAACCTGGCGCGGACTATGAAGCCCGCGCGAATGTGTCGACGATAGGAGCCCCCTATGAACGCCACGACGAACTCCCCTCAGATTACGGTTGCCCGGCGGTCCCCGGCCTATTGGCGTGTCACGATCAACAATCCGCCGATCAATGTCATGAGCCCGCCAATGGTCGGACAGTTCCACGAGATCATCAACGCCCTCGAAACCGACGAGCAAGTTAGGGTCGTAGTCTTCGACAGCGCGGTGGACGGCTACTTCCTGAATCACTCCGATTTCCTGGCCAGGCTTGAAGACCTGACCGCAATGCCGCCCGGCCCCACAGGATTGCCGCAGTGGCCGGACTTCCTCGTGCGCCTGACGCGCGCGCCCGTCGTCTCCATCGCCCTCATCCGCGGGCGGGCGACGGGCAATGGCAGCGAGATCACGCTCGCCTGCGACATGAGTTTCGCCAGTCGAGAAAAGGCCATTCTTTCGCAATGGGAGGTAGGCGTGGGCATGGTCGCCGGCGGCGGCCCCATGGCCCGGCTGCCCCAGCTCATCGGCCGTAACCGTGCCCTGGAGGTACTCTTGACCTCGGACGACATCAGAGGCGACCAGGCCGAGGCCTACGGCTACGTGAACCGAGCACTGCCCGATGCCGACCTCGATGCATTCGTGGACGCGCTGGCGACTCGTGTCTCCGGGTTTGACAAATGGGCAATCGCCAACACCAAGCGTCTCGTCAACACCAGCTTGCCGCCGGACGTCGAGTTCGGCGCCGGATGGGACGCGTGCATCGCGTCGCTTGGGCGGCCCGCCGCGCAGGACGGCATCAAGGCACTGCTTGCGCGTGGGTTCCACAAGCCAGGGGACGTCGAAGATCGGCTCGGATACTACCTTGGCCAGCTCTCGGGCTAGGCCGGCGCGCGATCTCTCGCCGCGCCGCCTCGCGTTGCAGCATTTCCTGCGCCCCAACACCTTTCCGGCCACAACGCGTGGAATGGCCGCTCCCCGGCACCGATGAACATTGCTTTCGAGATAAACCCGCGCTGATTGTCCGCTTTCGTGCGCGTGGGCCAACGTCCGAAAGCGGTCGATTACTGTCGAACGCAGATGTCGCGACTCGACCCGCTTCGGCCGCTAACGGCTTCCCTCAAATCGGCCATTCCCCCGTGTTTGCGTCGTGCTGCTGCTCCATGCCGCTTGTGCCGTCGATATCATCGAGTACCGAAGGACAGCAGTTATTCCGGGCGAAGGTGGAGCGCGAAGTTAGACGGACTTCAAGAAGTCATAGAGTTTCGGGTAGGCATCAGGGAATGCCTGCACTAGCACACGCAGCCCCGACTGCAACTTTGGGTCAAGCGCGGACCAGTTACCAGCGATCAGATCTTGCTCCAGGCTATTGAGTTGCGTAGCAGCTTCGACGTGGGTCAGTACTGTTTGCTTGTAGTGCCTCGCGTTCTCGGGGATATCGGTCAGCATATGGACGTTCTTTTTGTGCGCTGTCGAGAGCAGTATCTCAACGAGATCCTTCGCTTGTGCGCCTGACGTATCTCGCATTTCCTCGTTGACGTTTTTTGCATATTCAGAACTGTTGCGCACACCAAAATCGAGTTCGCCAAGTGGCGCAGTCTCCGCGTCGTGCCGGCGCTCCGCGCCCGGCACGTAGGTCACGATGAAATTCTTCTGGTCTTTCATGAGGTTGAGCTTGGCGGGTGTCGCCGACATACGCAATTCATCAACTCTCGCTTCGTCTCCCTTTGCGGCGTCGTCCGAGCCCAACCCCGTGTAAAGGTGACCCAGATGCGATTTGCGCGTACGTAACGCATCGAACTGTTTCGCGCTTACGTTCGAATTGTTGAATAGGATGATTTCCCACCAAGGCTTGGGGTGCGCTTTCTTGAACTTGCTGATGATCTTCGCAACCGACTGATTAAGCTGGGTGGCATATTCCGCTTCGAACTGCGCTGCTGCTTCTTTCTTCCTCTGTCTCGATCCATGGCCGGATATAACGCCCGTCACCGCTCCCAACTGGGCTGCTGACGGATGCCCCTTCATCTCGATCTCTACGCGCAGCGGTTTTCCCGTCGCATCGAAGTAGGCTTGCGCGACATCCGCCGAGGCGTTAAGGAATTCGTCCAGCGTGGCGAAATTACTGTGAGCGTCATCGGTACGCTGGATGCTTCGCAGGTCTTTCGCACTCAGATCCTGAATCTCGGTGCCGGCGCTCACCAACGCAGCATGTACCTCCTGACGACTCGATGAGAGCTGTTCCTTGACATTGCCCTCATGGCTGAGGATGGGAATACCGTCACTCGACAGGAAAACGTCGCATTCGATACCGTCCAGCTTCGGTGTCGCAGACTCGCTGGTGGCCTGTGTGTAAGCCGCATCGAACGCAGACTTGGAGTTTTCCGCCGGATGACTGGTCCGGCGCGGATCTTCCTGGCTGATCAGGCCGCCGCGCGTTCGGTTGGTTGGCCCGTGCCCGCGGTGAGCAATGATGCTCACGCCGGGCCGCTCCGCCATCTTCAAGCGGAACCCGCGCAACGCCCTCTGGATGTCCTCGGAACTGGTCTGGTTGTTCACCCAGAAGTCGAGCGGCCCTAGCATGCTGTATGCCTCGAAATTTTCAGGCGTGCTCAGCGCGTGATCGTGCTCCACAGTCGCCTCGATGGCGCGCAACGATGCGTCATGGATGCTGTTGTCAGCCGGTCTTACATCTTCGGCCACAGGACCATGCTCACTGTTCACCTGTTGGAAGAACGTCTTCACGCCTGCGACGACCGGCTCGATGTTCGGCACGCTCATCTTCTTGTAGAGGGCGCCCCCAATGCGATTGAGCTTGCGGAATCGCTGATACTTCAGCGGTTCGTCTAACACCGCATCTGGGATGCCCTCCGCTTGCTTCGTCTCTCTGTTGACGCCCAGGTCGGCATCGCCGTAAATCTCGGCCTTACGCTGCACCGGTCCGTGAGCGCTGGTCACGTGCTTCGAGGACGCAAACCTGCCAGCAAACTGGAGCGCGCGGGCGCCCATCGTGTCCGCCTCGCTTTCCAGGTTTGCGTCGCTATTAATCGCAACTCCGCTTTTCATTTCACGCGTAGGCTGCACGCGCCCCTGCTTTTGCTGCACGACATGCCACGCCTCGTGCGGCAGGTGGTGCTCTTGTCCCGGCCCGATATGAATGTCAGTACCCTGCGCATAGGCCAAGGCCTGCAGCTGCGCCGGTTTGTCGGAGCCGTAATGAACTTTGACGTCGTCCATTGAGATGCCGGACAGGCTCTCGACGCCTTGCTTGAGTTGGTCAGGCAAGTTTGTGTGATCGGCCGACGCAAACGGGCGGCGCGCATGATCGGCATCACGATTGGCCATCGCCTGGAGCTGTATGGCCTGTAGGGATTTTGGGCTGCTGTCGACGATTGACTGGAGCGCACCGAGTCGTTGCGTCCGCGGGCTATGCGTTACCAGATCCATCAGCTTTCGTTGGGTGGCCGCTTGCGCACGGTTATCGGAAAGTTGCGAAGCAGGCTGTCGATCGCCCTGTCGTTCCTGTGTGTCAGTGGAGGGGGATGGCGTTTTCGCATCGCGCCTTGCCCGGTCAGCGTAAGTGCCCATACTTCTCCCGTCGGATGCAGTTTAATTCTTGTGGCTCTGCCGCTTTACACCACTTGACTTCGCTTTGAGCGAATTCTTGGAAGTAGATATCGCGGGAGCAATAAAAACCGAATCTAGCATGTCCCCGCACGGTCCTCATGACTAACGGCCATTCAAGGACACGTGGCTGTCGATGAGCTATGGCGATGCGTTCGCAGCGGACACGCAAGCGTCTGACGTTGTGCAGCCACGCCATGGTGCGCTCCACGACCCATCACGTCTTACCAAAACCGCTGCCGTGTCGTTCGCCACGACGAAAGCGCCTTCGGTCGACCGCGGCGAGGGCCTCTACTCGGCGAGCTGCCTGATGATCCGGCCAGTCTCGGCGTCGGCAGGAAAGAAGGCCTCGAGCGCCAGCTCCGAGAGCGTAATGTCGCGCGGCGTACCGAACATCGTGGTGGTCGAGATGAATGACAGTAAGCCCGCATCCGTTACGAGCTTCAGAGGCACGAAGACACCGCCATGATCGGCAGGTATCGCAGCCTGTATGGCGTGCACCCTGCTGCTGATGGGAAAATCCGAGAGTTCCTGCAGAAGCTCGGCGAGCACGCTGTCGCTGGTCACAGCGATTTGACGGCGAAGCCGATCCAGAAGATGAGAGCGCCATTCCGAAATGTTGGCGATCCGCGGCGCGAGCCCCTTCGGGTGAAGACTGAGCCGAAGCACGTTGACGGGCGCTTCCAGTAACGCCTTGTTCTCGATTCCAGTCAGCAACGAGGCGAGCGCGCTATTGGACGCCACAACGTTCCAGTGCCGATCGACGGCAAGCGCCGGAAACGGCTCATGCGCCTTCAGTACCATCTCGATTGCGCCACGTGCGGCTGCCATTGCCGGGTCCTCCAGGCTCCGCTCGGCATAGACCGGCGCAAAACCTGCCGCGAGCAGCATGGCGTTCCGCTCGCGAAGCGGGACGTCCAGCCGCTCTGCCAAATGCAACAACATGTCCCGGCTCGGTGTCGCACGCCCACTTTCGAGGAAGCTGAGGTGTCGCTGGGAAATTTCCGCCTGCAGCGCGAAATCCAGTTGGCTCATGCGGCGGCGATGGCGCCAGGTGCGCAGATAGTCACCTGCCGTCGAAGCGGTCGCGTCGGTCATGCGCTTGCCCCTAGGATCGATGCGATGCCCCACTCGCTGCCGTGGCGGAATAGATTGCGCTCGATCTCGGTGCTCGAGAAGGAGCGAGCGACGGCGGTGACGCCGCTCACATCCAGCGACTCGATCACGGCGGCCTGCTCATCGGTCAACGTGTCGAAATCATAACCGCCATTAGAATCGCGTGAGCACACTCGGGAGCGCCGGTCGTACGCGACACAGCGAAAGCGGTCCCTCCCGAGCAGCGCCGTCTGGTAGCCCAGCATGGACGAGTTCACCCATCCCGACAGGAGGAGTGCCGACTTGCCCGTTTCCCTGCCGCGATAGAACCGGTCGACCCCATCGGCGGCGGGAGCATGGTTTGGCCGGTGGGTCGAGGTTGTCGATGGCGTTCGAACAGGCAAGTGGAGCATGGGCAGCGCCTTCTATCAACACGGATGGGTGGATCGAGGTGAGCGTGCGGTCGAGGTCAGGCGTTGGCTGGAACCTTGTCGAGGAAGCCAATGACCGACTTCAGGCGGCCATCCTCGATTTCCGCAAAGTCCGTGCCCTTGATCATGTCGGGTTCGGCTTCCGGCCCAAGCGCCCAGGAAAAGCGGATCTTGTCCCCATAGCCGTCGACGCAGCCATCGAGCGTAAAGCGAAATCCGGGGAAACGCTCGTGCACGCCGGCGATCAGCGCGCCGATCCGGTCGCGGCCGTCACCGCGCATCAGCGGGTCGACATAGGTGGCGTCCTCGCACCAGCCATCAGCCAACAGGGCATTGCGGCGGACGAGATCGGTCTCGTTCCAGACTGCGATGTAGCGGTCGGCAATGTAGGCAGCGTCAGTCATGTCAATCTCCATTGTCAGGCGCCTGTCCATTCAGGCAAGACCAAGATAGCGAAGGCACAACGGGCGCTCAATTACGCGGCAGGTAATTGAAACGAATATCGGACTGCTCCACTCTGACGTGCACAGACTTCGGGACGTGCCACCGTGGTTCCCCGGAAGTGGCGGTTGGAAATCTTCGTCCATCCGCGCAAGAGGATATCCGGAGTCTGTGCCGGCCACCCATGATACTGTCGAACGGAGCAAGAACATGACTGCCTACGCGATCGGACGTCTCAGGGACGTCAGAATGGGAACCGAACTCAGAGCTTACCTCGCCGGGATCGACGACACGCTCGCCCCCTTCGGAGGACGGTTCATTATTCACGGGGGCGCCAAGACAGTGCTCGAGGGAGCCTGGCCCGACGATGTGATCGTGATTGCCTTTCCCGACCTCATCAGTGCTCGCGGCTGGTACGACTCGCCCGGCTATCAGGACATCCTTGCACTGCGCACCGGCAATTCATCTGGCGATGTCATTCTGATCGAAGGCGTAGACCACAGCCACAAGGCGACAGATATCCTGACCGGCGGTTTCGGGGATTGACATCAGGATCCTCTGGAGGCCGTACGGAAAACGGGGGTTGGCCATTCTCTCGGCAGAAACCGACGTTAGAGCATCCGCGTGCAAGCGCAGGTCAACGTCCGTTCCTAGCCGAGCGGTGACATCCACGAAGACCTTCACTTTCGGGCGATCTTCGGGGGATATCGAGCACGGTTACCGGCCTGCAGTCAGTTCCTGCTGTCGCCGCACTCGCGCGTCTTCCTCAAGACGTGTCTCTTCGAGTTCCTGCAGCACGCCATCGAGGTCCACAGGTCGCGTGTCGACTTCGATGCGACCGGTCAGTTCGGCGTCGACATGCAGCCGTCCTGCTTCGAAGAGCGCCCAGATCTCCGTGCCGTAACTCGCGGTGAGTAATTGCGGTGCAAACCGTCCGAAGTACGCGGCCAGGTTGTCGACGTCTCGCTTCAGCATCGAGGCGGCTTCGTTGTTGCCGGCTGCGTCGACGGCCTGTGGCAGATCAATGATCACCGGCCCATCCGCTGCCAGCAGGATGTTGTATTCCGACAGGTCGCCGTGAATTACGCCCGCGCAGAGCATGCGGACAACCTGGTTCAGCAGC
>NZ_DATJJF010000158.1:0-2756 GCF_035492435.1 Trinickia sp. | reverse complement strand
CCGCATGCCGCGTCGAGCAGCGTCGCGACGACGCCGCCTTGCAGCACGCGCTGACGGTTCAGCATGCCGGGCTGCAAACGAAGACGGAATTCCGCGTACCCTTCATGCCATGCCATGCGTGTCATGCCGAGGCTGGCGAGGAACGGATTTTCGAGCGCGTCGATCTCCACAACCGTTCCTCCGCTCAACCACCAGACCGGCCGGTGAACCCATGGTTGAGCGGTTCAGGCCACCCGTCGGTTGCGGGCCGCGCGAAGCCTTCGTCGTGCGCGGCAACCTGCGCGCCGTTCCACACCATAGAACGCGCACCGAAATGTGTGTTCGCTTGACCTTGCCCGCGCGCGAAGCGTCGGGCCTTTTGCTTGCCGGTCGTCATTGATAGTTCCGGGTTTGTAATGATTGATTCGCGCGCGCCGATCGACGACGCTTTGCTCGACCGGCCAAGAGTGCATGAGTGCTTTCATCGCGCGCAAACTAACTTTTCTCATGCCCGCATGAAAAAGTTTCATTTCCTCGGCGCCGGCAACGGGCCGATCATCGCAGCATCCGTGCTGTCCTGTTACGTTCCCACCATTGTGAAACCCCGTTAAAATCCGCCTCACTGATCCTGCACTGCGCTGACTCATCGAATGAGACCCTACATTCCTTCTCTGCAGAGCTTGCTTGCGTTCGAAGCTGCATCTCGGCACCTGAGCTTCACGCGCGCGGCGCAGGAACTCGAACTGACCCAGACGGCGATCAGCCATCAGATCAAGACGCTTGAAGACCGGCTCGAGGTCAAGCTGTTCGTGCGGCGCCGCAACGTGCTGACGCTCACGCCCGCCGCGCGCGAGTATCTGAATTCCGTGCATGAGGCGATCAATCTGCTGTCGATCGCCACCGCGCACGCGCGCAAGAAAAAGCCGAGCACCGTCCTCACGGTCACGTGCCTGCCGACTTATGCGGTCAAATGCCTGATTCCCGCGTTGCCCGAATTTCAAAGCGCGCATCCCGAGATCACCGTGCACGTCGCGACGAGTTCGACCTTCAACGAGTTCGAGCGCAATAGCTATGACGTCGCGATCCGCTATGGTTCGGGCCGCTGGGCGTCAACGCGTTCGGACCGGCTGCATGGCGAAGAATTCTTTCCTGTGTGCTCGCCCGCGGTGCTCGAGCAAGCCGGCAAGTTCGGCTCGATCGCCGACGGCCTTGCGCGCATGCGCCAGATTCGCACCTACTTCTATTCGATGTATCAGGACGACTGGCCTGCGTGGCTCGAGGCCGCCGTGCACGGGCCCGTCGAATTCGCGAGCGAATCGGTGTTTCACCTGCAGCTCACGTCTCTCGCCGCGGCCGTCGACGGTGTCGGCATCGCCATCGGCCGCACGCCGCTCGTCAACGGCGATCTGGCGAGTGGGAAGCTCGTCGCGCCGTTCGAGGTGCGCGTGCCGTCGAGCTCCGCGTATTTCGTCACATCGCCGATCGACAAGGCGAGAACGAAGAAAGTCGAGGTGTTCCGCGAGTGGGCGCTCGCGCGGCTCGGCGAGAATCGCGCGCACGATGAACGCGAAGGGCCCACTGCGCATGATGGGCAGGCCGCTCGCCCGGCGGTGCACGCGTCGGCTGCCGTCGTTGCGGCCGGCTCGCCTTACTGAGTTCATGTCGAGCGACTGTCCACCGGTACCCGATCCGCCTTGGCGTACCGTCGCGACGCTGCTCGACCGGCATCGGCGCGACAAGCCGGAGAAGGATGCGATTGTCGATGTCGAGCGGCGCGTGCGCATATCGTTCGAACAGCTTGCGAATCGCATCGACGGTATTGCGCGGCAACTCGCACAACATGGCGTAGAAAAAGGCACGCGCGTCGTGCTTGCGAACTGCGAAGCACCCGACAAGCTGCTGCTCTGGCTTGGCGTCTGGCGCCTCGGCGCAGTCGTATGTCCGCTCGATGTTCCTTTCGTGGGCCACGAGATCGCGCGCAAGCTGCTCGAGACGCTCGCGCCCGGTCTCGTCGTATGCCCCGATGAAAGCAGCGCAGGGTTGTCCGCCATGACAAAGGCGCCGCTCGTGCGCTTTGCCGCAGGTGGATTCGGCAGCGAAACGCCGGGCCGCGCGAAAACGCAACGCGCCGGCCAGCACACGATCACGCTCGCGCCGGACGACGAACGCCGGAACAGCGACGCCCCGCCGCTGCCCGACGCCGAGACCGTCTGCGCGATCGACGATATTGCATCGCTGTGCTGCACATCAGGCACGACCGGCATTCCGAAGATCGTCGTCTACGACCACGCGTGCTACTGGCTCAACGGCCTCGACAGCATCGACCTGCTTGGTCTTAACAGCGATGATCGCACGCTCGAATATCGTTCATTCGACTGGTACTCCGCGCAGATTCTGAGCCTGATGCCGTTCCTGCAACTGGGCTCGACACTTTGCATAGCACGCAAGTTTTCGCGCAGGGAGTTCGGCAACTGGGTACGTGAAAACCGCGTGACCGTCAGCGCCGGCGTGCCGACCGTGCTTAATTTGCTGCTCGAAGCGCCGCTCGATGCGTCCGCCGGGACGTTCGCGTCGCTACGCGCGATGACGTGCAGCACGGCGCCGCTCTCGCCGCTTCAATGGATGCGCTTCGAAAAGCAGTACGGCATCCGCATTCTGAATCTGTACGGTTCGTCGGAAGCGGGCTGGATGTGCGGCAGCCGTTCGGAGCGCCGCAAGATTGGCACGGTCGGTTATCCGGCCGCGCATATCCGCTTCGATATTGTCGATTCCGAGGG
>NZ_DATJJF010000157.1:0-4403 GCF_035492435.1 Trinickia sp. | reverse complement strand
GCCAGCGCTTTTTGACGGGTTTGGCGGTTTTTGAGCACCGGCGATGAGGGTTTTAACACAGTAACTGAGTTCGGAATGCTTGGCATCTCGGGGACTCAGGCTGCAAGATGTCTCTCGGGGCCAATCAGGGTGTTTTCCCCCGGCGCTGTTCGCGGTTGGCATTCGCTTTGATTGATACCTTGTACGGTCACGTCATGCTCGTTGCCTATAGCTCAAGGCCCCTTGGACCGCAACGTGCTGAGTTGCGTGCACACTGACGAGTCGCGCGGTCTGCCGACATAGCTTCTCGAACTTGCAACCTTTTGGGCACAGGACTACCACATGAAGCCCGTTCTTTTCGCAGCGGCCCTCTTCGTGCTCACCGCCGGTTGCACCTCGGCAGGGTCGCCCGCGAATAATCAGACCTCCCGGCCCAATCCGGCCGACACGGATACCTACATTTTCCGCACTCCCGACAGTGCGGCGCCCCTTGGCGCTACGTCAAAGCCACCGAGGCTCAGCGTCGGTGTCAGCTATTCCGATACGCAATTGATTCTGCCGTGGTTCCTCAATGACATTATCAATTTTATTAACTATCGCTAATCTGACAGCCACTGAGAGCGGCTCCCGGCGATCGAGCGTGGAGTTCGCGACTACACGCTCGATCGCCCGAGCGCGATGTGAAAATCCAGCATCGATTAATCCATGTGCATCCGTTCACGCCATGGGAGGTCGCCAATCAGGCTGCCGTGCATATGGTTCGAGAAAACGTTTGGCCATTCAGTTTGGACTTGACGATCTTTTTGATAGGGTAGTTCCGCGCAACCCCGCGCGTGTCAGCGTCGACACATATCGAAGGCGAATTAAACAAAAGCAGTATCCAAAAGCACTGGCCACGCGTAACGGTCATGCCGTGCTGAACAATTGAACGATCGGCAAAACGTTCTCTGGAACTCCCCCAGCAGTTCGGCGATGCACGCTGGTGTTTTCAACGAGGCCCGCAGTGCTTTTCAGTCCGTTAAGACATCGATCCGCATTTTGCCGCGAGATTCGAGGCTGAAGTGAGCGAGGATTTGAACGTGCCCAAGGCACTGGCTGTGCTTTGAGAACTCGTTTTCTACCGCAAGGACATTTTCCGTTTATCATCGCGGCGGCGGATTGTGGCGGATTGCATCCATGGCTCCGTGCCGTTCATTGCGGTGTGGCTGGGGGCCAGGCAACGTGAACTGAAAGACGGCGCCGCGGGGCACGTTAGCGCTCACCAGTAGCCGCCCCCCGTGCGATTCCACCATCGACCGGCAGATGGAAAGCCCCATACCCATTCCACTCGCCTTCGTGGTGTAGAAGGGCTCGAATACGCGTTCGACGCTTTCGTCGGCCACGCCCGGTCCCGAATCGCGCACGGCGACCATGACACCGCCCATCGCGTCCTTACCTGTGCTGATGACCAGCTCTCGCGACCCGCCGTCAACCGCACTCATCGCTTCGAGCGCGTTCATGATCAGGTTCAGCAACACCTGTTGGAGCTGAATGCAGTCCCCGTCAACCAACGGCAGATCCTCCGCAAGCTCCATCCGCAATGAAACGCTGCTCTTTCGAATCTGGTCGTGCGTTAGGGCAACAACCTCGCCTATCACCTCGTTGATCCGCAGTCGCTCCCGACTCGAGGGCGCGTTCTTGACGAGGCCACGAATTCGATTGGTGACCTCGCTGGCGCGCATTGCGTCCTTGACGATTCGATCAAAAGCCTCCCGGGCTTCCTCGAGATGCGGCGGCTGCGCGCAGAGCCAACGCAGCCCGGCCTGCGCATTGGCGGCGGTCGCGCCGATCGGCTGCCTGATCTCGTGGCTGATCGAGGCCGCGAGTTGTCCCATTGTCGTTACGCGATGGGCGTGAGCCAGCGACATCTGCACCTCGCGGTAGCGTCGCTCGCTATCGCGGGCTTCGGCTTCCGCTCGCTTGCGCTCGGTGAGATCGAGCACGAACGCAACACACTGCTGCCCGCTTTCTTTGAACGTTGCTGCGCCGATCAGCACGGGCACGCGGCTGCCGTCCTTTCTGAGGTACTCTTTTTCGAACGGCTGCAGCACCCCTGAAAGCTTGATCAACGGCACCCATTTTTGTTCATCCAAATCGAGCCAGTCTCGCGGTGTCAGATCGGTCCAGCGAAGACGTCCTGATAAGAGAGCGTCGCGGTCGTAGCCCACGATTCGGAGAAACTCGTCATTCGCTTCAAGGATCTGCCCCTCGATATTCCAGATAAAGATGCCGACGATATTGGCGTCGACCAGACGCCGAATCCTTGCTTCTCGCTCGCCCAAATCCCGGTACAGACGCGCATTCTTCAGCGTAACCGCGGCCTGTGAGGCGAGGAATGTCAGGACGGCGATACGGGCCGGCG
Source organism: Trinickia sp. (assembly GCF_035492435.1). Taxonomy (GTDB): domain Bacteria; phylum Pseudomonadota; class Gammaproteobacteria; order Burkholderiales; family Burkholderiaceae; genus Trinickia. Next base: position 2,023 of record NZ_DATJJF010000157.1, on the reverse strand, counting down.
CGAACACGCCGGGCGTCAGATTGTTCTCGAGGTAAAGCACCCCGATCAATTCGCCCTGGTTGGTCAGCGGCAGGTAGAGCACGGATCGGACCCCATGTTGCCGGATGTAGCGATCGGAGCTGAACGAACCCTCGTTCACTGCGTCATCAAGAATTACGCATTCCCGTGTGCGCATAACATAGTGAAGCATCGATTCGGACAGCATTGCCGTTGTCACGGGCTCATCGCGCACTTGCACAACAACCGCGTCGTCAGTGATCGTCGCTTCCGCTTTGATCGTAGGTTCCGCCTCGCTCGCCAGAAGTAACAGGCCACGCTGCGCACCTGCCTGTTCCATCGCGGTGCGCATAAGCGTGTCGAGCAGCTTGTCTTGCACAATTTCGCCCGAAATCGCTTGCGAGACCTTGAGCATCCGACGCAATTCTGCGGTTCGTTCCGCAACCTTCATTTCAAGTTCATCGCGGGCCTGCTGCAACGCTTTCTCAGCTCGCCGCCGCTCCGCGATCAAGCATGCATTCTGAAACGCCGTTGCGGCATGATTGGCCGCGATGGACAGCAACAGTTGATCGATATCGCCGGGGAAACCGGCGCGATAGCACGCCGCGGCAATTAGGCCACCCTTGGAATTAGCACCGATGGGAATGACGATGCCGCGCCCTCGATCTTTATCTCCGTCAACGTCCGAAACGATTTCACGGGGGGGAAACCCGCCGCCTTCGGCGACACGGCGCTGCAGCCACTCGGAAAATCCCAGCCATCCGTTTCCTCGCGTGACGTCGGTCACCGCGTTGTCTGTAGGACCGAGCAATCTTACGAAGACGAAATCAAGGCGCAACGTGTGGACGAGTATGTCTGCGAACTCTGCGGCGATCGCGTGCGCTTCCCGCCCCACCCAAGCGGCTGGGATGGCAGAAATGGCGACCAGATCCCTGAGTGCAGTTCGCAGTCGTAATGCCTCATCGTGCATGTCTTCCGGCACTTGCTTTACGTCTCGTGCCACGGTCTGCCGCTCCCCTAGTCATGGACTAGCGCCCCTACGTGGACTAAAGTATAGAGACATTTTTTTGACGATTCTTCCGACGGCCGCGTTAGTGGGTAGCACTGCGGCGCACACGCATGAACAGGGTTGTGACGAGCCCGGTCAGACTGCTCTTAGGGGGTAGAAACATGACTGACATGACGAAGAGGGATCCGGATGTACATCTCGCCGGCAAAATGCTTGCGGAAAGGCGTCACGCCTGCGCGTTCTTCAACTCGCGCGAGGAGGAGCATCGGATCTTGCTGCCTTTCATCAAAGAAACGGTGGACCAGGGCGAAAAATCCATCTTCCTTGTTGATCGTGAGTCTCGGCCAGAACGCCTTCGTTGGCTGGAGGAGTCGGGCATTGATGCGGACGCGCTGCGCCAGCGTGGTCAAATCGAGATTCGCCCTTGGGAGGAAGCCTATCTGCGTGGGGGGCGTTTCAGTCAGGATGCAATGCTGAGCTTGATCGATGAACTCTATGCGACCAGTAAGGCCAATGGTTTTCTCCAGACGCGCCTCTGGGCGAGCATGGATTGGGCGCTGCAGGATCGGCCGGGCGTTGAAGACCTCGTCGAGTATGAAGCACGACTGAATTACATCCTGCCCAAGTACGATCACATCACTGTCTGCGTCTACGATCTCGCGCAATTCAGCGCCAGTTTAATCATGGATGTGGTTCGTACGCACCCATTGGTCATCATTGGCGGGAATCTCCAGGAGAACCCGTTTTATGTGCCTCCTGATGAGTTCCTGCGCGAGTTGCGAAGCCGTTCGCCCACAAGCTGCCACCATGGACACTGATTGAGTGATTGGGTTAAACCACACCAGACCGCGCCGTTTCTGCCCCAACATCACAAACTTTGATGCAAGAGACCTCGCGAAACCAAAAACGCTGGTGCTTGGTCAGTGTTGCCAACGGTGTACGTGCAGCTCAACAGACTTGCGTTGGTCAACCACTCCTTTTACACCGCACGGAAGAGGCGCTTTAACCGCTTCCGTG
>NZ_DATJJF010000156.1:0-30095 GCF_035492435.1 Trinickia sp. | reverse complement strand
ATGCAGACGAGTGCAACGAACTACGCGACGGCAAATCCGAGCGTGCTGACACCGGGGCAAACGGCGCCGCAATTCGGCCAGTCGCTCGCGTCTTCGCTGTTCTGTTCGCCGCAGGTCTATACGACAGCGAACGCAGACCAGACCTACATTTTCGCTGACACCGTGCACCCGACGACGCACACGCATCTGCTCTTTGCGCAGTACGTCGAACAGCAAATTGCCGCAGCCGGCATCGGTCATTGAGCGCAGCGCAGTCGAGCCCGGCGCACGCGTGAGCGTTTGCGCCGGGGATTTACTCGTGGGATTCGAACGCCGCAGCAGCCCGCCCGAGCCGGTCGTTGACGGCGATCCATTCGGGCGTGTCGGGCAACTGTTCGACGAGGATGCGTGCCACGCGCGCTCCATCGAGCGTGCGCAGCAAGCCGTATAGCTCGCGTGCGTATCGGCGCGGATCGTCCGGGGCCGCGATAAAGTTCACGTTGGGCGTTTGTGCCCAGTCCCCGGCACTTGAGCGGCGTGCAATGAGCGCAACGCGCATGCCCCCCTCACGTGCTCCAACCAGAAGCGGCTCGAGCGAGGCGAACGGCAAAAGCGCAAGCGGCGTACGCGGCGCGTAGTGTGCCTTCAAGGTGCCCGAGGCACGCGGAGCCGTCGCGTCGCTGCCGTCGGGCAGCCGAGGGGCAACACCGAGCACCTCGGCGATCTCGAGCGGCGTAACGTGACCCGGCCGCAGCAACGCCGGAAAACCCCGCGAAAGATCGACGATCGTCGATTCAATGCCGACTTCCGACGCGCCGCCATCGAGCACATGAACGGTATCCCCGAACTCATCGCGCACATGTTGTGCCGTCGTCGGGCTCACGTGGCCGAAGCGGTTCGCCGAGGGGGCCGCCACACCGGCACGCCCGCCGCGCCGCGCGTCGAAGGCACCTAGCAGCGCCTGCGCGATGGGATGCGAGGGCGAACGCAGGCCGACCGAGTCCTGCCCCCCACTGACCGCCGGGGGAATGTGCGCAGCCCGCTTGAGAATCAGCGTGAGCGGCCCTGGCCAGAAGGCATCGATGAGCTTTTGCGCGTCAGCAGGCAGCTCGCGCACCCAGTAATGAGGATCGCCGCCGGGCCCCAGGTGCACGATCACCGGATGATTGGCGGGGCGCCCTTTTGCCGCGTAGATCCGGGCCACCGCCTGTGGATTCTCGGCGTCAGCGCCCAACCCATAAACGGTCTCAGTGGGGAACGCGACGAGCTCCCCCGCGTCGAGCAGCGCGACGGCCTGTTGAATCTGCGCCTCGGTGACGGCGGGCGCGGCCGGCGGTATCAAGCTGGAAGACATCGTTCGATGCGCGATCTTTTCAGATTGCGCGCCCGTCTCAATCGAGCGAAATACGCAGCAGCCGCGCGCACTCGCGTGCAGCCGTGCACGCTTCGTCGAGCGTTGCGGCCGTGAAGTTGATATGCCCCATCTTACGCCCCGGACGCGCCTCTTCTTTGCCGTACAGATGCAGTCGTGCGGCCGCTATTGCCGCAACCTCGTGCCAAGGCGGCGTAACAGGTGTCATGTCACCAACGGATGCCGGGGGAGCGCTCCCCGTCGATCCGCTTCCCGCAAACCAGACGTCGCCGAGGATGTTGAGCATGACCGCCGGCGAATGCTGGCGCGTGTCGCCGAGCGGCATGCCGGTCATCGCCCGCACTTGCTGCTCGAATTGGCTCGCCGCACAGGCATCGACTGTGTAATGGCCAGAATTGTGCGGACGCGGCGCCATCTCATTGGCAACCAGCGAGCCGTCCTCGAGCACGAAAAACTCGACGCACAGCACGCCCACGTAGCCGAGCGCCTCGGCGATGCGTGTCGCCGCCTGCTGCGCCTCGCCAACCAGCGCGGGCGTCGCGTCCGGCGCGGGCACGACGGTGAGCGAGAGGACGCCGTTCTGATGCGTGTTCTGCGCGAGCGCATAGACGGCTGTCGCCCCGTTCGCGCCGCGCGCGATCAACGCGGAAACTTCGAATTTGAGCGGCAGACGTTTTTCGAGCACGCACGGCACGGCGCCGAGCGCGGCGTACGCCTCGCGCGCGGCGTCTGCCGTCGCGACACGCACCTGTCCCTTGCCGTCATAACCCAGGCGCGCTGTCTTGAGAATACCGGGCAGCACGGCGTTGAGCTCGGAGTCGGTGAGCGCGGCCAACGCCTCGGCGGACTCAATTGCCAAATACGGCGCCACCGGCACGCCGCAGCTCGAAATAAAGCGCTTTTCGGCGATCCGGTCCTGCGCAATCGCGACGCACCGTCCGGCCGGGCTCACGAAGGTCGTGCGCGCCAGGAAGTCGAGGCTTGCAGCCGGCACGTTCTCGAACTCGGTGGAAACAGCAGCCGAGAGGCGAGCGAGCTCCGTCAGCGCTGCCTCGTCGGTATAGGCGGCGCGCAGGTGCTTGTCGGCGACGCTGCCGGCCGGGCTCGTCGGGTCGGGATCGAGCACGGCGACACGGTAGCCCATCGCTTGCGCGGCAAAGCAAAACATCCGGCCGAGTTGACCGCCGCCGATCATGCCCAGCCAAGCGCCGGGCGCAATCGGGGAAGAAAGTGTAGTGACTTGACTCATTTCAATGCATCTCGCGCCCCGATGCGCGCATGGCGCGCCGGTTCAAGCGCAGTCGATTCCGCTTCGTCCCGTCCAGCGCGACTCGCCGGACCGGTCTTATCTCAATCTCTAATGCGCGCGAAGCACGCAAAGAACAACAAAACGCAACGTCAAAGCGCGGGCAGCACCATGGCTCGGGCCGCCTCGTTTTGCCGGATGCGGAACTCAGCGAGCCCCCGCGCGTACGCCTCCGACGTTCCGCCGAGCAGCGCCACCGCGAACAGCGCCGCGTTGGCCGCGCCGGCTTCGCCGATCGCGAACGTCGCGACGGGCACGCCCTTGGGCATTTGCACGATCGAATGCAGCGAGTCGACGCCTTTCAGGTATTTACTCGCGACGGGTACGCCGAGCACGGGCACCGTCGTCTTCGCGGCGAGCATGCCCGGCAGATGCGCAGCCCCGCCCGCTCCGGCGATGATCGCGCGCAGACCGCGCGCCATGGCCGATTCGGCGTACGCAAACATCTCGTCGGGCATACGATGAGCGGAGACGACCTTCGCTTCGTACGGCACGCCGAACTCCTGCAGGATCGACACTGCGTGCTTCATTACGTCCCAATCGGAACTCGATCCCATCAGCACGCCGACGACCGGCGCGACGTGCGTATGCACGGTCTCGGTGCTGTCCAAGCTCAGGGCTGTCTCAACTGCTTCGCTCATCGTCCATTTTCCTTCTCTGGCGTCGAGAATCCATCGTTTCGTCTGCGTATAGCGTATATCAAGCGAGTACTTGCCCCGTCAGCCGCTCGAGCGCTTCCCGGTACTTTTCGCTCGTCTTCGCAACAACAGGCGCAGGCAACTGCGGCGCAGGCGGTGCCTTGTTCCAATCTTGAGTCTCGAGCCAATCGCGCACGAACTGCTTGTCGAACGACGGCGGATTGCTGCCGACGAGGTACTGGTCAGCCGGCCAGAAGCGCGACGAATCGGCCGTCAGCGCTTCGTCCATCAAAACGAGCTTGCCGTCGCTGTCGAGACCGAACTCGAACTTCGTATCGGCGATGATGATGCCGCGCGTCGCCGCATACTCGGACGCTTCCTGGTACAGGCGGATCGAGATGTTGCGAATGTCCGCGGCCAGCGCCTTGCCGATGCGCCGCTCAACCTCGTCAAACGTGATGTTCTCGTCGTGGTGGCCGATCTCGGCCTTCGCCGCTGGCGTGAAAATCGGCTCGGGCAGCTTCTGTGCATTGGCGAGCCCCGGCGGCAGCGTCACGCCGCACACCGCCCCCGTCGCCTGATAATCCTTCCAGCCGCTGCCGGCCAAATAGCCACGCACGACGGCCTCCACGAGGATCGGTGTAAGGCGCTTCACTACAACAGCCCGCCCCTTCACTTGCTCGACCTCATCCGGTGCGACAACCGTCTCGGGTGCCACGCCCGTCAAATGATTCGGCACGATATGCCCGAGACGATCGAACCAGAAGTTCGCCATCTGATTGAGCACGCGGCCCTTGTCCGGAATCGGCTCGCCCATCACGACATCGAACGCCGAAAGGCGGTCGGTCGTGACGATGAGCAGGCGATCGTCGCCGACTGCGTAGTTGTCGCGGACCTTGCCGCGGCCGAGAAGCGGCAGCGAGCGAAGCGAGGATTCGTAAAGGGTAGACATCGTCGTGGACCGTCAGTAGAAGAAAACCGCAAACGGATAAAACCGGCGCTCGACACATTCTCGAAACGCCAAAGACAAATAACAAAAACACAAAAACACAAAACGCAAACGCCGTTCCCATCAATGCTGCGGGAACGGCGGGCCTTCCTGCAAGGTCGCCCGGGCTGCCAGCTCACGCTTCGCGCGGCGGCGCCGGGCACGCCGGACGGCTTAACGCACCAGTTGTGCGAGCTCGCCGGACTTGTACTTCTCCGCAATCTTCTCGAGCGGAATCGGCTTGATCTTGCCAGCCTGCCCCTCGCAACCGAAGGCGCGGTAACGATCGATGCACACCTTCTTCGCAGCTTCGCGGGCCGGCTTCAGGTAATCGCGCGGATCGAACTTGGACGGGTTCTCGGCCAAATAGCGCCGGATCGCGCCCGTAATCGCGAGCCGCAAATCGGTATCGATGTTGACCTTTCGCACGCCGTGCTTGATACCTTCCTGGATCTCTTCGACCGGCACGCCATACGTTTCCTTCATGTCGCCGCCAAACTCGCGGATCTCGGCGAGCAACTCCTGCGGCACCGATGAGGAGCCATGCATCACCAAGTGCGTGTTCGGAATGCGCGCATGGATTTCCTTGATGCGCTCAATGGCGAGGATATCGCCAGTCGGCTTCTTCGTGAACTTATAGGCGCCGTGCGACGTGCCGATCGCGATCGCGAGGGCATCGCACTGCGTCGCGCGCACAAAATCGGCAGCCTGCTCGACGTCAGTCAAAAGCTGCTCGCGCGTCATCGTGCCGTCCGCGCCGTGTCCGTCTTCCTTGTCGCCCTTCATCGTTTCGAGCGAACCAAGGACGCCAAGTTCCGCCTCGACCGTCACGCCGATCGAGTGCGCCACTTCGACCACTTTGCGCGAGACATCGACGTTGTACTCGTAGGAAGCCACCGTCTTGCCGTCGGCCTCGAGCGATCCGTCCATCATCACGCTCGTGAAGCCGCTTTTGATCGCTGCCATGCAGACGGCCGGCGATTGCCCGTGGTCCTGGTGCATGACCACAGGAATATGCGGATACGATTCGACCGCAGCCTCGATCAAGTGGCGCAGAAACGGCTCGCCTGAGTATTTACGCGCGCCGGCCGACGCTTGCATGATGACAGGCGCGCCCACTTCGTCCGCCGCGGACATGATCGCCTGGACCTGCTCGAGGTTGTTTACGTTGAATGCCGGCAGGCCATAGCCGTGCTCGGCCGCGTGGTCCAGCAGTTGACGCATTGATACGAGAGGCATGCTCAGTACTCCTTGGGGGATGGATTTCGGGGTGCTCGGGCGGCACCTACTCCTGCGAATACGAGATTTTATCGCGAAGCGGGCTTCATCCCCGACTACATTGTTGGCCGGCTTCCGCCAATCCGTCATAAGCGTTGTTTTTCGCGGCCGCTGCCGGTATGGCGCGAGCGCGAAAATCGATCAATAGGGGTTGCCAACGCGCACGATTTTCAGCGTGTTCGTGCCGCCCGCCTGCCCCATCGGCTCGCCCACGGTCAGCACGACCATGTCGCCGCGCGTAGCGAACCCCTTCGAAACCACCAATTCGACGGCCTGCTTCAGCGCTTGGTCCCGGTCGCTGCTGGTCTCGCTCGCAAGCGGCGTCACGTTCCGGAACAACGCCATCGCACGCTCGCTCGCCGCGCGCGTCGTCAGCGCGAAGATCGGCACATGCGTTGAGTGACGCGAAAGCCACAAGGCGGTAGCACCTGATTCAGTCAGCGCCACGATTGCCTTTGCACCGAGGTGGTGCGCGGTGAACAACGCCCCCATCGCGACCGTTTGGTCGATTCGCGTGAAAGTCCGGTCGAGGAAGTCGCGATCGAGCTCGACATGCTCCGACTTCTCGGCTTCGACACAAATGGCCGCCATTGCCTCCACCGTTTCGACCGGGTACTTGCCCGCGGCCGTCTCGGCCGACAACATCACGGCATCGGTGCCGTCGAGCACGGCATTGGCGACATCCGACACTTCCGCGCGCGTCGGCACCGGCGCGTGGATCATCGATTCCATCATCTGCGTGGCCGTGATCGCGAGCTTGTTCGACTCGCGCGCCATGCGAATCATGCGCTTTTGCAGCGCAGGCACCGCGGCGTTGCCGACTTCGACAGCAAGGTCGCCACGCGCCACCATGATGCCGTCGGAGGCGTCCAGAATGCCTTGCAGCTCCGGAATGGCCTCGGCGCGCTCGATCTTCGCGATCATTTTCGGCTTCGCCCCGAAGGGCGCGCCGGCGATGTTCGCCAGCTGGCGGGCCGTCACCATGTCGGTCGCGCTTTTCGGAAAGGACACCGCGATGTAGTCGGCGCCGATCGCCATCGCGGTTCCGATGTCTTCCACATCCTTGGCCGTCAGCGCCGATGCCGTCAAGCCGCCTCCCAGGCGGTTGATGCCCTTGTTGTTCGACAGCTCGCCCCCCACCTTGACGATGGTGCGAACTTCATCGCCGACGATTCGCTCGACCGTCAGCACGATCAGTCCATCGTTGAGGAGCAGCATGTCGCCGGGCTTTAAATCGCGGGGCAGATCCTTGTAATCGAGCCCCGCTCGCGCTTCGTTGCCCAGCTCACAGTGGGCGTCGAGAATGAACGGCTCGCCGGCCGTCAACTGCACCCTGCCGTTTTCAAACTTGCCGACGCGAATTTTCGGCCCTTGCAGGTCGGCCATGATCGCCACTTCGCGGCCGTTGCCGCGTGCTGCCTCGCGCACGTCCTCGGCGCGCTGCCGATGATCGCCGGCCGTGCCATGGGAGAAGTTGAAACGCACGACGTCGACGCCCGCTCGGATCAGTTGAAACAGGGTTTCGGGCGAACTCGACGCCGGGCCGATGGTGGCAACGATCTTGGTGGCGCGATGCATGTGAACACCTCATCTCGGTTGAATCGCGGGTTGAGGCGCTGCGAGTCGGATGCGTCGGCATCGACGCCACATCGGGCGTTCGCGCCGGTCGCGCGCCGGTTCGTGCCGGCGTCGCTTTGTGGTGTTCGGGGCCGCTCGACGTTTCAGTCGCCGGCGGCCGGTCTGACTGGCTAGCTCATCCGCGATTCGAGGACTTCGACGGCCGGCAGCTTCTTGCCTTCGAGAAACTCGAGGAAAGCGCCGCCGCCAGTCGAAATGTAGCTCACCTTGTCGTGTATACCGTACTTCGCAATCGCGGCGAGCGTATCGCCGCCGCCCGCGATCGAGAACGCCGATGAATGGGCAATCGCCTCGGCAAGCGTCTTCGTGCCATTGCCGAACTGGTCGAATTCGAACACGCCGACCGGCCCGTTCCACACGATAGTGCCGGCGTTCGCGAGTTGCGAGGCGAGCGCGCGGGCCGTTAGCGGGCCGATATCGAGGATCATGTCGTCGGATTCGATCTGCGAGACGGTTTTCGTCACGGCCTCGGCCGTGGGCGAAAACGCCTTTGCCGTCACGACGTCCGCCGGGATGGGTACCGAGGCGCCGCGCGAGCGCGCCGCCTCGATGATCGCCTCGGCTTCCCCAACGAGATCGGTTTCGGCGAGCGACTTACCGATCGGCAGGCCTGCTGCCAGCATAAAGGTGTTGGCAATGCCGCCGCCGACGATCAGTTGGTCGACCTTCTCGGCGAGCGACTTCAGGATCGTCAGCTTGGTCGACACTTTCGAGCCCGCGACGATGGCAACGAGCGGACGCTTGGGGTTGCCGAGCGCCTTGCCGAGTGCGTCGAGCTCCGCCGCAAGCAGCGGCCCGGCGCAGGCGATGGGGGCGTATTGAGCGATGCCGTGCGTCGTCGCCTCGGCGCGGTGCGCCGTGCCGAACGCATCGTTGACATAGATGTCGCAAAGCTTCGCCATCTTTTGCGCGAGCTCGTCCGAGTTCGCCTTTTCACCCTTGTTGACGCGGCAGTTTTCAAGCAGCACCACTTCGCCTGGCTTCACGTCTACGCCGTTCTCGACCCAATTTGCCACGAGCGGGACGTCACGGCCGAGCACCTCGGAAAGACGCCGGGCGACAGGCGCGAGCGAATCCTCGGGCTTGAACTGGCCTTCCGTCGGGCGACCGAGGTGCGAGGTGACCATCACGGCTGCGCCCGCATCGAGCGCGGCCCGAATGGCCGGCACCGATGCGCGGATACGTGTGTCCTCGGTGATATGACCTTGGTCGTCTTGCGGGACGTTCAGATCGGCCCGGATGAAAACGCGCTTGCCGGAGAGCAAGCCTTTCGCGATCAGATCGGAGAGACGCAATACTTGGCTCATGGGAATGTTCGCATTGGGGGTTGTAGGCGGGGCGTCGCGTACGGTGCGCGGCGCGGCCGTGGGGCGCGCGTGAGAGCGCGGCGGCAAAGACGCATTTTAGCCGATCACTGCCTCAGCCCGGCGCTCAAACGAACAGAAGACAACAGAAGAAAGGCGATGTCGACAGGATGCTGCGACAAAACACCGCAGAGCCGGGCGATGCTGCCTGCGCAGTGACCCGGTTCGCCTACACCCGCACCGGCTTGGTACTCGCCGCGTTTTTGTCTGCTGAGATGGGATAGACGAGCCAAGGATCCCCGTCGATTACCCGCCATGCCGCGCCTTGCGACTGCAGCACGTGTGCGAGCCGCCGCCGGTGGCTACAAAGCGTTGGGTTCGATAAGGGTTCGATGAACATGCCTCTGACAAGGGCAAGCTGGGGAACCTGTCGCTCGATGCGGTGAACGAAACGTATGAACGCGGCCACTGCGCCGTTGGGGTTCCCCTCGCTGTCGATCGCCTCGAAATCGCAGACGATCAGTTGATCGCCCTCGACGCGATAGACAAGTTCGAAGCCCCCCGTGCGAATCCGCCAACCGATGACGAAATCGCTCGATTCAAAGTAAGCGACCGTCGGCTCGATCCCTTGGGACTTCAGGAACACCGTGACGGAATCCAGAGGGGCTGTCGTCATCTGTCTTCTCCGGTTAGAACCGCACCGCCTCTGAAATGCGCCCTTGCAATGCGACCAAATCGGTGGTCGTCTGCACCAGTTGATGCGACGCCTCGTTGGCACGGCCGATCGCTTGCTCGAGCGAGCGCTCGAACTGCTTCGCCCATTCCTCCTGGATCTCACCGTCCATCTGAGTCTCTTTGGCATCGCGCACGAGCTCCGCGTTTTGCATGCCTTCGATCCCCTCGATGCTCTTGCCGCCTCCCTCCGCCAACCCTTTCATGGAGATGCTGCCCGAGGCCGATCCGCCGAGACTCAAAACGCCAGCCGCGATCTGCCCCGCGGCAGAAACGATCGAAGCGTCGAAATTCTTCAGGATTGCCTCTCGCTTCATTTGCAAGGCAGCCACTTGTCGATCGAATACGACGTCCTGCATCTTGCTCGCGAATTGGCGCTCCATATCGCGCATGTCGATATTGAGCTTTTGCACGAGAAAAATAAGGGAACTGATCGACTGTGCGGCACCGTTACAGCCGTTTGTACTCGATACCGCACTGCCGGGTTCCGCGGCCGGCACGCAAGCAGGGACGCGATCGCCAGTGCTGGGTTGAACATTGCTCATTTTTCGCTCCTTGAATTCATACCGTCGCCACGGCGACGTGTCCCATGGACGCTACGCCTCGCACGGTGATGGTCGTCGCTTCTTTCATCTGCGTGACTCCACCCTCGAGCGCGCTCGCTTGGCCCTCTATCAAGCTCTTCGTTTTCTCTTGCGTGTCCTTCTTGGACTGCTCGTACATACCAAACAAAGCCTGAAGCCATTGTTGATCGACGACAAGCAGGTCGATTTGCTTTTGCAGCTTCGCCTTCTCGATTTCGGTCACACCGGAAAAAATCTTGTTCGAAGCGTCCACCACGCCCCGCGTCACGTTGACCGCTGAGTGGACCGCCGCCTTTACGACCGCCTCAATGACCGCGCGGCGGATTTCCTTGACGATCTGCTCGGTCAGCTCCTTCGTGGCCATCTTCGTGCCTTCTTTCGCCGCACGCTTAGCCACGGTCTCGACAGCCTGCTGGATAATCTTCTCGACGGTCTCTTGTCCGAGCACCTCAAGGACTTCCTTCGAGACCTCCTTGACGACTTGCTCGCTCAGGGCCTTGCCCGCCTTTTCGATCGCCGCCTTGCCGCCCTCCTTCACCGCGGCGGCGATCATGTGCTCGGCACCTTCCTGCAGCACTTTCTCGGCCGCCTTCGGGATGACCTTCGTCATCACCATGTTGCGCGCCGCGCTCGTGACGTCGACCACCGCCCCAGCCACTTCGAAAGCGAGTTGTATCTTGCCGGCAGTGGCAGCAATGGACTTGTACTTGTCGGCATGCGCCGTATCGATGAGTGCCAACGTCTCGGCCATGGCTTTCACGAGGCCGGACGTCCCCGCCAAGAGGTCCATGGCACCGCCCGCCACCATCATCGCGTTGCCCGTCATCGCACCGCCGACGATCTTCGCGACGCCCGAGACGACCTCGACCGCCGATACGATCCAGTCACACACGGCGCCAAAGATGCCGCCCTTCTTGGCCTTGTGCTGCTGCTCAACGGCTTTGTCGATCTGCTCGCGCAGCTCTTGGACTTCCTTCTCTCTCGCGCGCTGTTGCGCTTCCCCCATGATCTCGAGCGCCTTGCTTTTCGCCTGTGCGACATTGCCAAGCGCCTGCACTGTCAGCAGTGTGGCCGAGAGCATCAACGTTTCCATGGGCTGCTTTTCCACGTCTTGCAGCCTGGATACGCCATCTTCGGTCCGACCTCCCCCTAGACGCTGCATGACTCGCTCGAGCGCCCGTGCCGCTTTTTCTAGCGACACAACGTCGTCCGCCGACATGGGCTTCGCCCAGCGAGATGGGCCTTGCCTCTGAAACAGTTCACGAAGTGCCGAGGCGCCCGTCAATCCGCCGAGTGAGTCGACTCCATCGACACCGGTCTTCTTCTTATTCCCGTCGATCGACTGCGATGCAGGCCCGGGCGCTGTGGACTCTGCGAATCTCAAGCTCGATATGGCAGACATCGATTAGTTCTCCTGTGATGTGCAGCACGCCAGTTGCTCGCTTGCGATTGCTCTGATCTCCTCGTATTGAGGCTGCCGAGCGCACCATTTGATAGCCGCATTGAATGCCTTGTGCGCATACGCTTCGTTGCCGAGCGCGCGATAGCTAATGCCAGCGAAGAACGATCCGCGCGGATCGTCTATGCGGATCATGCCGGCCCGGCCAAAGCAAAAGACGGCTTCCTCATGGGCGCTAAGCCGTTGACAACAGAGGCCCAACGCAAACCAATAATCGAAGCTCCAATGGTCGACGCGCGCGAGGATCAGGTAAACGTTGCGTGCCGCCGCGAATTCGCCCGCTTCGAACAACTGCGTCGCGTAGGCATACAGCGTATTCAAGTCCTCCTTCGCGATATCCGCGAGCATCCAGACAGAGCCACCGCGCGCGAAGAATCGCTGCAACACTTCGTCGTCGCTCTGCGCGTTCGAATTCGGCGTGGTCATGTTCGTTTGATCGATGAGGTGACGAGGCGGTCATTGACCGAGCCCGTCACCGGTTGCTGTGATTAGCGGATCGACGACGCGATCGACTTGTTCATTTCGGCACCCATGCTTTGCAGGCTGTTGGTCATCTGCGCCGCAATGTTGTACGTCTGCATGATTTGCTGGATTTTCAGCGTGCTCGTTTGCACGAAGTTGGAGGCTTCGGTCGACTGACTTTCGAGCGCCGATTTGATATCCATCAGGTTCGCCTTGTTGAGCTTGCCGTCACTCTCTTTGCTGGCGCTGATAAAGTCGTTAACGCTCTTCCCATCGACGAGGATGCCGTTTTTTGCCATGTAATCAATGACGTCTTGCGGCACCTCTTCGTGATCTTTGGTCGGATCGGAAATCTTCGCGATGACGTTTTCCATTCTATTGGCCATGTTCTGCGCGTTCTCACTGACCTTCATTTTGTTTTCGATGTCGTCCATCCGCTTATTGGCCAGAACGTTGAGCAACGCCATCATGTCGCTCATCGTCAAGACACCCTTACCGAAGGGCGAATCGCTGTTTCGGAGCGCGTCCAAACCATTCTGATCGAATGGCACGCCGTTCGTGGTGGTCGATACGCCGGAATCACGGCCGACATGGTGATTGTGGTTCATCAAAAACGGAGTCATGACTGTGCTCATCGATGGGTTCCTCCCTCAAAGGTCAAACAAAGGTCCGGGCAACCCGTTTAGGTGCCGCGGGTTTCTGCGATCTCGTATTGCCGCCGAGGCGTTCATCGCCGCTGGATACGCCCTTTAACTGCTCCCCGAGCTGATCGCATACCGTCGCTAGCTTCGCGGCCTTTTCGGCTATCCTCTCCTGTAACTGCGCGCCGCCCGACTTCATGACATCGTCGAGTCTTTGTAGTTTTTTACGTGCATCGGGGTCGATAGCAGCGCGTTCGCGCAATCGGTCAATCTCGCGTTCAAGCGCTGCGTACTCGAGTGCCTGCGTCTTCAATGCCGATTCATGTCGCCGCAAATCGGCCAGCAGCGCCCTGAACTGATCGAGCTGTTTCATATCCCCTCCAGTCGTGATCATTTCGGCAGTACCCCTCCGTCGTGGCGAGCATGTCGATGGGCAAATGGTAGGCAGCGCTCACGCAGGCGACTTTCGAAAGTCTTCCGACGCTGCGTTTTTTTGCACATGAACCGACATCGATGTGCGAATGAGCGGCCGTGCATGCCGGCACGCCTCGTGTTCAGGTGCTCACCCGATTCCCGCAGTCACGCGCCAAACTGCACCATGTGCCTTCGCACAACAGCACACCCTCGAGACGAAAGTCATGCAAAACGTGCGCTTCCTATATGGCAAAGAGCCGGGCCGCGTGCTCGTGAGGGGCACCCTGCATGCGATTCCGGCCTGCAGCATCGTGGCCACTTCCGGTGAAGCGGTGGCATTCGGCGCATGTGGTCTGTCGGGCGAAACGCATCTGCACACGATCGACTTTTGTTCGGCGGACTTTCAGCGGCTGCATCCGGAGATCGTCGATCTGCTCGCCGAAACGCCGCATCTGCGTTTCGTGCCGGAACCCGTGCGCATCGTCGAAACGTCCGGCGGCGTCCTCGACACCCTGTCTCTGCTTGCTGCTGCGGCCCCGCACACGTTGCTACGGTTTCTCTACGCGTACTGCCTGGCCCTTGATCGCGGGTATTTCTCGGCCCTCGTGCGATACGCGATAGCGGGCGACGCAGACCTTTTCGCCTTCATCGACGCGAATTGCCTCCAGCAGTGGTCGGTAGAACGGTTCGCGCGCGAGTTCGACATGCCGGTGCGCAAGTTCAACGTGTTGTTTCACGAGAAGTACGGCATGCCGGCAAAGCGCTGGCTACTCGAGACGCGGCTTTCCCGCGCCCGCGAGATGTTGCTGTCGACCTCGATGCGTGTGCTGGATATCGCGCTCGAATGCGGCTTTTCCAACCATGCGCATTTCACTGACAGCTTTCGCAAGCGCTTTCTTTGCAACCCCACTCAAATTCGGTTGCAGGCAACGAGAACAATCGAGCGGAACCGGCTGGCGCCGGCTGAATCGGTTCACAACGGCGAGTAAGAGATCCCCACGAGGCGTCGCATGGATATCGAAGTCGTCAAGAATCAGCTTTCGCAGCTTGTGACGCAGGCAGGCCAGCAAGTCGAGTCGAAGGTCACCAACGCCGATTTGAACGACCCAGGACAGATGCTCAAAGCGCAATTCGCGATTCAGCAATATTCGATCTTGGTCAGCTACGAAAGCGCGGTCTTGAAAGCGGTCAAGGACATGATGGCAGGCATCATTCAAAAGATTTGACGCCCTTCGTTTGACTCCCCTTTCTTGCCGCCTTACGGCGGTGCTCGTTCACTCTTCTCTTCGGCCGAAGGCAGAGGTTCCCCGGAGCCCAAATTGATGAAACCCATCGACGACGATACCCGCCGCCTCATCGCAGAAGCCGGACTTGCGGCGATCAATCACGGCTTGCTGAGCGAAGCGCTTGCCATTCGCGAAGCCTTGCCCCACTTGGTTGCCGCGCCCGCGCCGCGCCGCCTGCTCGAGGCGGCCATGTCGATTGGTCTCGGCACCCCCGAGGCGGCCGAACAACTGCTGGCAGACGACACATCGCCTGAAGCCGACGTGCTGCGCATGCTGATGCGCTCTAACCGCACGGAGCGACGGCTTGAGCGCCCCCTCTCCAATATGCGATAGCCCCCTCGCATTTCAGTTTTTGAAGGAAACGTGCAATGGACATCGATCCCATCCCGCCCCTCCCACCTTTGCCGCCAGCTTATCGTTCGCAGGTCACGCCGTCGGCGAATGATGTCGGCGCATTCACCCAGGCACTCTTTGGCACCGCGCGCCAGTTGCCCGAAGACGCTGCGGCATCGCACTTTCAGGAGCGCTCGTCGCGTATTGATGTCGCACTTCAGAAGGCGGGCGATGTGCCCGCCGTCACACAAAGCCCGATCGATATGCTGCAGGCGCAATCGGCATTGCTGCGTACGGCGATCGAAGTCGACGTCATCGCAAAGACGGCGGGCGTCGTCTCGCAGAGCGTCAACAAGCTGACGAACTTGCAATGAAGTGGCCGATTGCCCGGATAGTTGGCATTGCGTTCGCAGCGTCTTTGATGGGAGGTTGCAAAGTCGAGCTTTATCGCAATCTCTCCGAAGCTGAAGCGAACACGATGTTGGCGCGGCTTCTCCTGCATCACATCGATGCCGAGAAGAAAGTACTCAAGGGTGAGACAGCACAGATCCTCGTCGAACAATCGCAGTTCGTCGATGCCGTCGAAGTCCTCCGGCAAAGCGGCTTGCCGCGTAAGAGCCCGGTGACGATACAAGACCTCTTCCCCTCAGGACAGCTCGTCACCTCGCCAGCGCAAGAACAGGCGAAGATCATTTACCTCAAGGAACAGGAACTCGATCACATGCTGCGCAGCATGGACGGCGTGATCGATGCCCAAGTGGCGATTGCCGAGAGCCCCAGTCAGAATCGCTACGATCCGCCCACGCCGTCGGCATCGGTCTTCATCAAATATAGTCCGGATCGCAACCTGGAAAGCAGGGAGACCGAGATCCGTGATCTTGTGTTGAAGGGGGTGCCGTCGCTGCGTGCCGACAACATCAGTGTCATCATGCAGCGGGCCGACTATCGCTTTGCGTTCCACCCGCCTCAGGCGGATGATCGCATCGATGCGCGCGCCAACCTTGGGGCACGTCGTATAGCGATCGTCGCGCCGTTTCTCGCTGTCGCGCTTCTGCTCGCAGTCGCGGCAATCGTGGTGTTTCGGCGGCGCCGCAAGCGCGGCGTGAGCGCATGATCATCGATCCCGCCGTTCGGCGGCTTCATCAACTCGCGTGGCAACCCGGAGCGTGGATGCACGACGCCTGGTGGCGGCATCTCGATCTCGAGCCTTGGCGCACGAGTTACCTAAGTTGCCCGGCATGCCGCCCCTCGATCGATCGGCTCATCGTCGCTCGACGGGGCTTTCCTTTACAACCGCTTCCCGGTTCGCTCGATGGCGATGGGCGCCGGCTGATCGAAGGGGAGCCACGCTGGCCCGCGTTGATCATAGCGCTCGGCGTCATTGCCCTCGCTTGCGTCGATCACTTGCTGCTGAGACCACATCGGCAAGCGCTTGCGGCGCATCTGGACAGCCGTTCGTGCGATCAGCTGTTGGCCATTTGCGGCTCCTGGAATGTGCAGGCCGTTCGTCTCGCACCTGAAGCGCTCGGTAACGCTGCGTTGTCGGCCGGCACGCGCTGGCTGCGCCGCGATACGCATCGCAGCGTTGCAGCTGCATTCCTCTCCACGCTGCTGGCCCCTTGCGATGGCGCAGCGTCCGATCCCCCTGAGAGTTGTGCGATCGAGTGGATCATCACGTTGTCACGCTTTCTATGACGCCGCTCAATATTCCCATCGTCTATCTAAAGGGAGCCGTACCGCCGGAACCGATCATTCGGGCCAGTGAGTTGATGCTCTACTTCGATACCGCTTCGGTGCTCGAACAGGCGCGCCGCGAAGCCGAAAGGCTGATTGAAAGTGCCAACGAGGCAGTGGCCCACGCCGCGCGCGAGGCCGAATCGATCCGCGCGCAGGCGCGTGAGGAGGGTATCGCCGACGCGCGTAGGGAGCTGCAAGCTAAGCGCGCCGAACTCGTCGACGAGACAGTCCAATGGTGCGTCGACGAAAATCAGATCGAAATGCAGATCGCCGACCGGATGGAACAGCAAATCCGCGGCATCGTTTCTCAGGCGCTCGCAGAATTCGCTGCGGAGCAAAACTCGCTTGAACCTCTGATGCGGCGAATTCGTGCGAAGTTGCAGCAATGCGCGGAGCATCGTGTAATCACATTGCGCGTGGCGCATGATGCGCTGGACTCGGCGAAGGCCGTCTGTCTCGGCATCGAACACGGGCACCGCATTCACGTGCAAACCGACTCTACCCTGAAGGCAGCACAAGCCATCATCGAAACGCAGTACGTGAAGATACGAATTGATCTCGATTTACATCTGCAATCGGTGTTATCGCGACTATGCGACTCGATCGAGGAGGCCTGAGACATGCTCGACAAATTCAACGTATCGACCGCCGGCGTTAAATCGGCCGAAGCGTCGCAGGCAGCGCAGGGGGCACAACTGCATACGCAAATGGGCGCGGAGCAAGCATTTCCGGCCGAATCCGTTTTTGACATCGTGCAAAGCGAACTCGGCTTGGAGCGCGGAGATTTTCCCTCCGTTCGAGCCAGCCTGGCCGAGATCGCGACCGAGTCATACGCCGAGACACTCGAGGAACTCAGTTTCACCATCGGCGCGCGCGCCCGGGACGCACGTTCAATGCGGGA
Source organism: Trinickia sp. (assembly GCF_035492435.1). Taxonomy (GTDB): domain Bacteria; phylum Pseudomonadota; class Gammaproteobacteria; order Burkholderiales; family Burkholderiaceae; genus Trinickia. The sequence goes on along the minus strand of NZ_DATJJF010000156.1, from coordinate 13,043 downwards.
CGGCAAGCCGGATCGTGCGCGCGCGAAGACTATGCTCGGCAAATTGGCCGAAGTCGCCGAAGACCAAGCCAATGCGCTGCACGCGCGCGTTCCGGACATTGAAGCGTCGCTGACTCCTTACGAAGCCATGCGACAAGCGGGGTTCGACGCGGGGGAAATGGCATTGCTGCTTGGCGCATCATTAGCGCGCGGCAAGCTGAGCGACGCAGCACGCCGTCGCTTCGAAGAAGCGCTATCCGCCGTGATGGAAAGTGACGATTGGGTGCTGTTGCTCTTCAATCGCCTGGAATTCGGCGCGAGCGGGCGAACTGGGCTTGCGGAGTTGCGCCAGCTTTATCGACGCGCATCGTCGCAACATCCACGCCTGGCGCACTGGTTCGAGCAGTTGTGCGGCCTTCCCGATCGCAAACGCAAGCTGAAGACATTGATTCGCGCGCTGGCGTTCGATCTGTCAGCACAAGTGCCCGCCAGCGGCGCGCAGCTCGCCGCCGTGATCGGCGATCTGAAACGCATCCTGCAATTTCTGAGCGTCGAGGATCATTGTGATCGTCTCGCACGGACCTCCGGTATCACGGACCTCCTCGGCGATACCCTCCTCGGGTTCTTGATCGATGCCGTTCAACAGCCGTGGCTCGGTGCCGACTGGATTCTGGATCGCTCAAGCCGGCTGGCGCTCGATGGGCCGCAGCAACACGCCCTGATGCGACGCCTCAATGAGATCGTCAAGCTGCTGCCAACCGATTGCTTTCACGATGAAGACCAGCGCGAGGCCATGCTGGACGCCTTCTGTGCGTGCCTCGATAGGCTGGCCGATGGGCAGAGTGAATAGTTCACTGTAGCTTGCATCCGCAGTGGGATGGCGCCACGAGTACCCGCATCATCGATCGCTGCGTACGAAAGAACGACCCGGGTTTTACATCGGCGCTAAGTCGACGACCGTCCGTGTCCTCCATTCGGCCGACCCGGCGCATTGCCGTGATAGCGGAACCAAAGCGTTTCGATCACCGCCTGCGCGCTCACGCTCGCCTCTACGCAACGCTGCAATGCCGTGTACGCCCCCGGCATTTGAGGAGAGCGCAGCTGCGCGCGCAATTTCAACTCGGCATCGCGCAGCCGCTCGAGCAAAAGGTCGCGCGTCACACCCTTCTCGTCCTCGGCGAGAATGTCTTCCAATTGAGTGATCCTAGTCATAAGACGTGGCGTCGATCTCAAACCTCGATGGTCATAAATTGAGCGGCACAGCAGTGAGCGTTTCGCCCTTGCGCAGCGCCATGAACGACTGGCTCAATGCATAAACGACGAAGCCGTTCGGCAGCACCGCGCCGCGCTGCAGCCGCATACCGTTTTCGAGTTCGACAAAGAGCCCGTCCGATTTGCCGCCGATGCTCGCTATTGGAGCCGGCAACAAATCGGCCGAAGCCGGCGAAGCGGCGATAGCCTCGAACTGTGCCTGCAAGCCGCCGCTCTGAGGCTTGTTGTAGTCCGCCAGGACTTGCTCGACCCTTTGCATCCGCTCTGCCGGCAGCGCACCGCGTACAACCAGCGTCCGTTGCTCCATCGAGATGCTGATGCCATTTAGCAAGTCACGTTCCGACAACATGCTCAGCAATCGTTCGAATGAATCTGCACCATCGTTGACGATCGACCAATAACGCAATCCGCGTAGGGATCGCAGTTGCTCCGTCGTCGATCGCCATCGCGCATCGTCGGCAAAGCTCCCGCGGATGACAACGACGCCAGGCGTCTCGCCGTCGCCCACATCGAATTCCTGGTAGCCGTTCAAGCGCAGAACATCCCCCACGCTACGTCGCAAGGTGTTCGCGCACAACGTATCGTCGTGCAGCAGCACGCCCTCGCTTTTCACTTGCTGCCGAAAACGGTCGACTTCGGCCGAATCTGCGCAATAGCCCGACAACACCATCACACCGCTTCGATCCTCAGCAATCTTCAATCCGGGTGGCGTTCGGCCTTTCAGCCGCTCGATGAGCAGACCGCCCGTCTTTGAGGGCGCTGCGTCTCCCGCCGGTGGCGACGCAAAGAACGCCGCGATGCAGCCGAGCACGGCGACGGCCGCCGCGGCACAGGCGAGCATGCCGGGCGTCACGCGCTGTTTCAGCCCCGTCAGCTTGGTCAACTTCGGCCCGCTGCGACGCGGGGGAATGCGCACGGATACGAGCGTATCGTCCGCTGCACCCAGTAAAAACGCTTGTCCCGCCATGTCGATCGGCACGTGCAGAGGCAGATGGCCCCCATCACCGTCCCAACGCTTTCCGTCCACCCAAACGCAAGCTTGCGAAAGCAGCCCGACTCCGGTTTCTTCCACAACGAGCACGGCTTCGCCACCGTTGTCGAGCGTCAGAGCGATGTCGGGATCGTTACCGCCGAGCCGGATTTCCCCGGCCGGCAAAACGAGTTCCCGGCCTGCGAGCAAGCCATTGAGCCACTTGAGCTTGTAACTTCCTGTCATCGCGCGGCCACTAGGCTGACCAAGGTTGCGCACGGAGCAGGAACAATCTCACTGCGCGTCGCTCGTTTCGTTGAGTCGACCCAAACAGCTTTCCAAGCAATGGAATATCGCCGAGAAGCGGAATCTTGCGCGCGCCCTCGCGTCGTTCGTCTTGTACGAACCCGCCGAGCAACAGCGCCTGTCCGCCCTTCAACAGCGCATGCGTCGTAATTTCGGAATTGAGCGTTTGCGGCAACGGTTCTGCCCGGCTTATCGGGTCCGTTTGACGTCCATCTTCGATGCTTAGCGTCAACATGATTTCAGCTTGCCCCTGATCAACGATGACCCTTGGCGTCACACGAAGCAGCGAACCCGTCGAGATCGATTCGAGCTTGGCGACCTTATCCCCGACGAGCTTCGTGTAGAACGTGATATTTCGGTCGAGAACGGCTTGCATGTTGTCGAGGGTCAACACTGAGGGGCGAGAAAGAACACGTGCCTTCGCGGTTTCCGCGAGCGCGTTCAAACGGACCATGAAGGCACCGGTGTCGCCGACAACCGTCGAAAAATCTCCGGGGGCGTCCGGCCCGTTGAACGTGATGGATCCCCCGCCGATTCTTGCGGTGGCCGACCAATCGATGCCTAACTGATTGACGTTTTGCTCGTCGACATCAATGATCGTGACCGACACCTCCACGAGCTCGGGCTTGCGATCGAGCTGCGTAATCAGCCTCGCATAGAGTGGCAAATTGATTTTCTTGTCGCGTACGATTACCGCGTTGTGCCGTGCGTCAGATGAAAACATCGGCAGCACCTGATCGCTTCCCGCGCGCGGCGTCTGATCGTTCTTCAGCTGCAGCGTGCGGCCTTGCGTCATGTCTCTCAACATCGACACAACCCCGGGGACGACCACCTCCTGATTCCGGTACTGATAGGTCGCATCCGCGGCGGTAGCGTATTTCAGCGGAAAAAGCTCGATACCTTCTTCGTTTCGTTCACGATCGAGCTTTTGCTCGTCGACTCTCTTCACAAACTGTGTGACACGTTCGACGCAAATCGGCACACCGTAGACTTGAATGGCGTTCGACGCCGTCATCGCGCGCACTTCGCAACGTCCGGCTTGCAGCAGCCGCGTGCCGCGCAACTGCGCCAGCAGCGTATCGACGCTCAAGTATGCCGGCGTCACGAGATCGGCCCCCACTTCGTCCGCCTTGTACACATAGACGCTTTGCCCGTCGTAGTACCACGCGAGGCCGTATAAGTTGGCAAGCTGGTCAAGTGTGCGTTCGAGGGGAGCGGCATCGATGCGGCCGATGAAAGCACCGTCGATGCGTGTACTGACGATGACGGGCACCCGGTAATTGGCACCTAGATCACGTAACACCGAAGCGAGCTTCGCGCCGTGCGTGGAAAAGACGAACGGGTGAGCGTTTTGGATCGGGATGGCGCCATAGGCGGTGGTCGCGGCGCATAGGGTCACAGTGGCCAGCCGGCGAACCTGTGCAGCAAGGCGGCAAGTCACGCCCATCCCTCAGCCCTCCCTCGTGCAATCACTTCACGGTGAGGGCGAGGGCAACGGCCGCTCAGCCAATCCGCTATGGCCCGCTGATGATTGAATAGCGCCTGCCATTGGCAAGCGGTGAGCTCCGTTTCATAACGCCGCACAAGCCAAAGTCCATCGTCGTCGAGCAACAAGGCATCGTCGAGTGCCTCGCGAACCGAAGCGAGCCAGAGGGTTGCATTTTGCAGCCCGATATCGTCGAGCGAATCGGACTCTACCTTAAGCGCGACGCATAGTCCTTGAGAAAAGTCGCAACACCACGCCTGTATGTTGGCGATTTCGAAGCGCCACCCGAGGCCGTACGACTGAACGCTCGAGACGGATCCAATGTATGCGAGCTTCGAAGGAAATCGCATTGCGAGGCAGTGCAAATGCAGGCATTGTCACGATTCGCATTTCAACGCGCGATACGGCGATAACCTGAACTTATCCAGAGTTTCCTTATCGAAAGAAACGCTTCTTAAACATAACGATGAGCCATCAGCCATGCCGCCACGGACTCCTGACAATCCCGCCACCTTGCGGACAACACGATGCATTTTGATCGTCGACGATCATTCATTGCTGAGAGACGGGATCAAACAAGCCCTGTCGGCCGAGCCGTCGTATCGCGTCATCGGAGAAACGGCGAATGGGCTCGAGGTCCGTTCGGCCTGCCAAGCGTTGCGCCCCGACATCGTTATCCTCGACTTGGCGCTGCCCGGCATGAACGGCATTGAAGTCATTCGCCAACTGAAGCAGCGCTGGCCCGAATTGATCGTCGTCGTACTAACTGCCGATCGTACCGAACTGCGCGCGCGCGAGGCGCTCGATGCCGGCGCGAAGGCTTATGTCCTCAAAGCAGGCGCCAAAGACACCTTGTTGATAGCCCTTCGCGCAGCAGTCCGCGGCGAAACGTTTTTGGATCCCGCGTTGGATCCGGCGCTGGTGCGCGCTGCAACCGATGCGACTGAGCGCGCCGTGTTGACCGCACGCGAACGGCAGATTCTCCAGTTGGTTGCGGAAGGCGCTCGCAACCGTGATATTGCCCAGATGCTCAGCATTTCTATCAAGACCGTGGAGACGCACCGGCTCAATTTGATGCGAAAGCTCAATGTCCACAAGGCGGTCGAATTGGCGAACTGCGCGCATCGCCTGGGATTTGTGGTTTCGGCGTCGCCGGATACGCCGCCTTCTTTGCCCTGACGCGCCCGCCGGTTGGAAATTGAACATCCGCAAAAGCTACAGCGGATTCTTGTCAAGCACCCGTTCGATTCTGTCGATAATCCATCCGACGTCGCAGACGCAACAAAGACGCATTGATGGTTAAATTGTCATGGCCAACTGACACTCGCGATTGCCGCACTGAAGTGCCACATAGTTGTTAGCTAGACAGCTTTAATTTTAGGTCTGCGTCGCGACGCATGACACTGGACTACCATCTAGGCCGCATTGCGGAAGTCTCGTTGCCATCCATCTGGTTTGCAGGCATTCCGGTGTTGGTCACCCTACTTATATATCGCCCGAACCCCTTGCCCATTGTGAACGCTTGTGCGGAGGTCGCCGCCCAGGGCCCGCTAATGGACGATAGTAGCGGTTGCGGAGCCCGCCCGCCAACGAAGTCCGGTAACTTGCTGGACCGGGCTCCATACAGCGACGGGCAAGACACAAGGCTGGCGACATGGGCAACAAATGCGAATCACTGATAAACGTCGTGATTATTGACATGCCAAAGCATAGATCCGGTCCGGCTTGCAACGCGTCCGTTCATCACCGAATGCGCGCGGTGTCCCGTACAGATTGAACCGATTGCCAAGTACGTTAATCCGCAATCCAAGCCGGCACGCGGTTCTCAGCAAACGCCTCCTTCACTGCCGGCTTTCGAGCGCAACGTTTTGCCAACCGCCTTCATCGTCGCACCAGCATCTTCCGACGTACCCCCGACGTTACGCAGCGCCTCGGAAACCTGTGCTCCCGCAGCCAGTTGGCCGGTCACGCGAATTCCCACCGCGAGCATTCTCGCCGCCGGGAAAAAGGCACCCACTGCGGTTGCGGCCGCATTCGAGATGGCGATACCGGTGCCCGCTTGCAAGGCGTCACGACCTACGCGTTCTGTCACGGCACTCGAGAGCTCACGCACACCCTCTTCCGTGGTGGTGGCCGCCGCGTAGCTTCCCTTCAATACAGCCTTGGTCGCGCCATACACGCCGGTCGCCGTATCCCTTGCAACGGCCCCCGCGATAGCGGCCGCTTCTGCTTTAGTCAGAGACGCATTTCCGGTGACGATCTTAGCCGCACCGTGAAGCGTGTCGACGTCGTTCTTGATGTGCGTCATGCCCTGCCTGGCGTTGTCGACTGCCGCCTGCGGCTCGCGCATGACTGCGAAAGCCTTGCTCGCCAGCGATAGACGTTTGTCGACTTGCGAGCGCAAGGCATCCTGAAGCAGGTTCGCTTTCGGATCCGGCGCCATGGTGCGACTCACGTCGGCCAAATACTGATCGCCTCTGCGCAGGAAGCCAGGCGAAGCGCTCGGCTGCCCGGGCACCGGATCAATAGCCGGCGTTGTTTTTGCGCCGGTCAACATGTTGCCGGCACGGTCGACGGCCATACCCACCACGACCGTAGTTCCTGCTGTCGCCACTCCCGCTACGAGTTTTCCAAGCATCTGAACACTCCTGGGTCAATGTTCGCTTTCAGCCCGCACCTTGGATCAACGACTGGGCAAGGCGCTCACCTTTGCCCAGCAGTTGCGTCATGGCGTCCTGCAGCCACGACGCATCGATCGCGCTGGCGGCCACACTCATGTGATAGACGATCGCCTCCATTCGACGAGATAAGGAAAGCACGCCACCCCCGGTTCCCGACTCCAGAACATTAAATTCCATGCTCCTTTGCAGCACCTCAGTATCGACTTGGTGCAGCGGTAGCAGCGCGCGATACACGAATACCCGGTCATACTCTCGATCGAGCTTCACGTACACCGTTCGCCCGTCTCCCACCTCGATGCCGGCGCAGCCATTGGGCTCCAGCGTCAACCCCGCAATGTTGTTGCGCTTGCCGATCTGCTCAAGACATTCACGAAGAAGCCATTCACTATCCATATTCCGCACCGGTTGATGAAAAAGATGCGTGATACATAGCAGCGATGCCTGCATACCCCACCGCCGAACGCGGAGTATGCCAATCGCAAAGCGCACACTTGTCGAGAACAGAATGCCATTGTCGAGAACATGCCGTGCGTATTCTGCCGCGAACCTTCCCGCCTAGTCCATGCAGGCTTCAGGTCTTCGCCCGATAGCGGCCACTGAGGGCGATCGCGGAACATTAGCGTTCTGATCGCGGGCGTCAAGCACCGCGCCCTCAGCAATACACAAAGCCATGGACTTGCAAACGCAGCGACGTCTCGAGCACTTCGCGCAGCTGGCCGATTTGCCCGTCATCCGCATCGAGCCTTGCATGGAGTTTGTGTTGCCACCGTTTCGGCTATACATCGAGGTCATTGACGAGCGCGTGATGATGACGGTTGCCGTTCGCGTTGCAACCGTCGATCGCTCACGCGTACTCAAGGCGCTATTGGCGAGATGTCATCCTGCCTTGTTGCAAGGCATACCGTTGCGCGCCTACGCCGCGCGTGACTTTCAATTCTTGAGTTGTTCACCGGCAGCGAACAGCGATGCGGGTCATTGGTTGACGTGCTACAGAGTCATGTGCCGCCTGCTCGATACTCACGCAGGCACGCACGCATGAAACGGGTGACAGCGTGGCTCGCAATCGCAGCGAAGCGTCAAGACGTCATTCTTGCCGTGATGCTCCTCGTCGCCGTGTTCATGATGATCGTGCCGATGCCCACGGCCATCATCGATCTTCTGATTGCGATCAACCTGACGATCTCCCTCGTCTTGCTGATGATGGCTCTTTACATCAGAGAGCCGCTGGAATTCTCGGCGTTCCCGTCGGTGCTGTTGATCACGACGCTCTATCGCCTCGCGCTCACCATCAGCACGACGCGCCTGATCCTTTTGCAGGCGGACGCCGGCGAAATCATCTTTACGTTCGGTAACTTTGCGGTCGGCGGCAATCTGGCGGTCGGCATCATCGTCTTTACGATCATCACGATCGTTCAGTTCATCGTCATTACAAAAGGCTCCGAGCGTGTCGCCGAAGTCAGCGCGCGCTTTTCGCTGGACGGTATGCCCGGCAAACAAATGAGCATCGACGGCGACATGCGCGCCGGCGTCATCGATGCGAATGAAGCGCGGCGCCAGCGCGGCCTGGTTCAAAAGGAGAGCCAGCTGTATGGCGCGATGGATGGTGCAATGAAGTTCGTCAAAGGCGACGCGATCGCAGGCATCATCATCATTCTCGTCAACATCCTTGGGGGCACCGCCATAGGCGTCTTCATGCACGGCATGAGCGCAACCCAGGCGATGTCGACTTACGCCATCCTCTCGGTTGGCGACGGCCTCATCGCTCAAATTCCCGCCCTGCTCATTTCGATCACGGCGGGTATCGTTGTGACGCGCGTTCCCGGGGACCAACGCCGACATCTTGCAGCCGATTTGACGGAGCAAATTGGAAAGCAGCCGCAAGCACTCATGCTCGCAGCAAGCGTACTGGTGGTTTTCGCATTGATCCCGGGTTTCCCGGTTGCCTACTTCATGCTGCTCGCGGCAGCGGTGTTCGGCGGCGCATGGTGGACGAGAAAGCACCGAGCGCTCAATGGAACGCAAGCCGATCCAGCCCGCGAGGCCGGCGGCACGGGCGCGGTCAGTCATGGCGCAGGCATAACGCCGGGAGCCATTCCATTGATGATTCGCCTAGCCGAGGGGCTTATGCCTGCGGATCGGTTGAGCGCCATTCTTGACGGCCTGCGCGCACAAAAGTTCGAGGAGCTGGGCATTCCACTGCCCGAGCCTCACGTTATGCTCGATCGCACGCTCGAACACGGCACGCTGCAGGTGCTCTTGTATCAAGAGCCGGTGATGAGCGTTGCCCTACCTGCAGATATGCTGCTCGCCGACGCGCGCATGCCCGCCGTTGAGCAACCGTCACGCGTCGACACACTGACGTTCGGCGCGCTGCGCCTTCAATGGTTCGACCGTGCCAGCGCCGGCACGCTGACGGCACTCGGCACCACGCTCTACGAAGGTGACGCGCGCATCGTGCACTGTGTTTCACTCGTCATCGATCATCACGCCGGCGAGTTCGTCGGCGTGCAGGAAACGCGATTCCTGATGGACGCGATGGAAGGCCGGTATGCCGAGCTCGTAAAGGAAGTTCAACGGCAATTGCCGATCGGGCGAATCGCCGATGTGCTTCAGCGGCTCGTCGAAGAACAAGTCTCCATCCGCGATCTGCGCAGTGTTTTTGAAGCACTAATCGAATGGGCGCCCCGCGAGAAGGATCCGGTGATGCTAGCCGAGTACGCGCGCCTTGGCCTGCGTCGCCACATCGCCACGCGTCATCGCGCGGGCCGTCCGTGGATCAAAGGTTGGCTCATCGGCGATGCGATCGAAAACCTGGTTCGCGAATCCATCCGGCAAACCTCGGCGGGCTCCTATTCCGCGCTCGACCCGCAGCAAAGCGCCGCGATCATCGAACGCGTCAGAGATGCGCTTACGAGTGGCGAGAACCGCAACATCGTGCTGATAACAGCGATCGATGTGCGGCGCTTTTTGCGCAAGCTCCTCGAGCGCGACTTCTTCGGTGTGCCCGTTTTATCGTTTCAAGAGATGGGAGAGGAAACAGAGCTGCGCGTCATGGGCAACATCGATCTGATCGGGCAGGAATAGCGATGCGTCGTCCAGACAGTCAGTTCGTCGAAAAGGAGTTGGCGAGACGCCTCGCTCGTCACGCCGAGCGAGCGGGCAACGGACACGGCCGCGCCGGCGAAAAGGTCTGCGGGCGCGTCACGGAAATCGGTCCGACGCTTCTACGTGCTTCGTTGCCCGGCGCGTCGCTCGCCGAATTATGCCGCCTTCACCCTTGCGGGATCGAAGCTGAAGTCGTGAAAGTCGAGGGAGATTTTGCGCTGCTCTCGCCTTTCGCGGAGCCGTTCGGCGTGAAGGTCGGTGATGAAGTCGACCCGATGGGCCACCCCCATCAGGTCCTACTGGGCGCGTTTTTGCTCGGCACCGTGGTCGACGGCATGGGTCGCCCGATCGGCAACTGCACTACCGCACGCGACGCTTCTTTCCGTTCAGTGGAAGGCCATGCGCCGAATCCGCTCACGCGAGCGCTGATCGACACCGCGCTCCCCATTGGCGTGCGCGCGATCGACGGCTTACTCACCTGTGGACGGGGCCAGCGCATCGGCATTTTTGCCGCGGCGGGCGGCGGCAAAAGCACGTTGCTCGCTATGATCTGCGACGGCAGCGTGACAGCTGACGTCATCGTATTGGCGCTCATCGGGGAACGCGGCCGTGAAGTCCGCGAATTCCTCGATCGCACGCTGTCGCAGGAAGCACGAGCGCGCAGCGTCGTCGTGGTATCCACATCCGATCGCCCGGCACTGGAACGCTTGAAGGCTGCGTACACCGCCACAGCGATCGCCGAATACTTTCGCGATCAAGGCAAAAACGTGCTGCTGATGATGGACTCGCTGACACGTTTCGCCCGCGCCTGCCGCGAAATTGGCTTGGCCGCCGGAGAACCGCCTGCCGCAGGGGGATATCCACCGAGCTTCTTCGCCCGCTTGCCCCGCCTGCTCGAACGAGCCGGCCCCGCCGAGCGAGGCAGCATCACCGGCATCTATACGGTGCTCGTCGAAGGCGACAATCTGAATGAGCCGGTTGCCGATGAAGTTCGCTCGATTCTCGACGGACATATCGTACTTTCGCGCAAACTCGCCGAGGCGAATCACTACCCGGCCATCGATGTCGCGGCGAGCGTGAGCCGCATCATGGGACAAGTCGCAAGCGAAGAGCATATGCAGCTGGCGGCCCAGTTTCGCCGCTTGATGGCGACCTATCAGGAAATCGAGTTGCTCGTGCGAGTCGGCGAGTATCAGCGTGGGCAAGACCCGGTGGCCGACGAGGCTCTGGCCCGCAAAGCAGCGATGCGCGACTTTCTGTGCCAGTCAGTCGGAACATCCAGCGACTTTCAGGAAACGGTCTCGCTTCTATGGAACACGGTGAACGGATAACGATATCGCAACTCGTGTCCTTAAAGGCACGTCGTGAGCAATCTGTGCGTTCGGCGCTCTCGACGCTCGCTCGGCAGGAGCACGCGTTGCTGACCGAACTGGACTCACTCGCACGTGAGCAGGACACACTTCGGCAAACGTGGCGGGACCGCTGCAACATCTCAGCCGTCCTCGATCGAAATGCACTAAGCGCCATCAAGAGTGAGCTCAGCGACTACTACCTGACGGAGCAGCGATTGATCGAGCGGCTGCACGTGTTGAAGCATCAGCTCGATGAGTTGCGCGTAGAAAAGTGCCGGCAAGCCAAGCTGCTGAAAAAGGCAGTGACCGCGCAGGAAAAATTCACGTTGCTGCTGGAGTCACCATGCGTTTTCCAAGAGCGATAGAGCGAAATTACCGCACTTCGACCGGATCGATCGAAGACGGCGATCCCCCCGATTCCCATGCGCAACGGCGCTTCCAAGCGCTCCTTGACCCGAGCTTCCCGGCCGTTGAACCTGCTTGCCGTGGATCGAAAGAGTCGAAAGAGCACGAGCATCCACGCCCAGGCCAAGCCAAGTCGATCGCCCGTTCGTGCGCATCGAACTCGATCGATTGGGAAAATGCACTCGATGCGCTCGCGACGCCAATGCGCGTCACGACAGAAACACTTCGAGTGAGGCTGGCCAATGGACCTCTTGCAGGATGGGAGATTGAAGCGCATCGCTATGGCGATCACATCTCGATACGCATGTGGGCAATCGCCCCGCTCAGCCAAGCCAATCCGCCTTCGTCAACCGAATTGGCCAACACGCTGTCCAAGCGGCTAGGCCTTCGCGTATCAGTGGAGTACTGCGATGCACCCGCTGCCGAAGGTTGACGAGCACACAGCGCGCCTCCTCCGCAAAGTAGGAATTGGGCGGCGCATCGAGTTCGACGAAGGACATTTGTCGCTCGCTTATCGGCGTTTTGGCGGCAAAGGCATCGTCCTCGCCGGCGCCCTCGAGCACGAGCCGGTGCGGCTTTGGGTCGAGGATCGGCAATGGTGCCGGTGGATCGATCCTTTGCTTGCGATAGCCGAGCCCGCGTATCTCCCACCGGAGCTCAATGAGGCACTGGCAGCATGGACGCTCGATTCGATCGGACGTGGCCTTCAAGGCCTGACTGATCCAGCGCACTGCCCCTGGCCCAATGGCACGTCGTTGCAGAGGGCCGATGTCGAGCCGCAGTTCGGCTGGTGCGTGCAAGCCCAGTGTGGAGGGCGGCGAATCGATGCGCTCTTGCTCGAAGCTCCCTATGGTTGGCTCGATGCGCTAGCGGATCAGCTCGCCCCTTGTCCGTGTGAGCCCGCGTCCGACATCTCGGTCCGGGTGAGCTTAGTTGCTGGCTGGAGCAGCATCCCCCACCGCTTGGCAAAGAGTCTCTGCGTAGGGGATGCGCTCTTGCTTCGGCATGCCTATCGCGTCGCGCAACGCGAATTCGGACTATTCACGACCCGGCCTGTCGCACGCCTGGCTTGCGACGAGACGGGCGTTTTTACTATCGAGGATGCGATGGAAGCATTTGACGATTGGCTCGACGTGGAGCCGGCCATGCCGGCGCCGGACGACGGGGCCGCGCGTGACACCCTTGTGACCGTAGTCGCTGAAGTGTGCGGCTTCGACGTTCATGCCAGTGCGCTAGCCGCACTGAAACCGGGCGATATCTTGACCGGCCAAGCGCGCCCCGATGAATTCGTCACGCTGAAGGTCGGCGGACGCTCGATCGCACGTGCCACGCTGCTCGATATCGACGGACGGCTCGCCGCGAAGATCGAAACGCTATAGACGCTAAAGACGCTATAGGCGCTCAACGCCGGGACATTCAGGTCTCGGCCGGATAGGCGAGCGGCACCTGCGCACTGGACACTCAATGCGCTATCAGGACGCAGTCCG